>JAYWEJ010000268.1:0-3196 GCA_043779345.1 Acidimicrobiia bacterium
GAATGACACGCCGTTTCGCCTATTTGATCGCCCTCACCCTCGCAGTCGCCGCCGCACCGCCGGCCGTGATGTCCGCGTCGCCTGCGCCCCGCGCCGTCCCGGCGGTCGACATCCTTGTCGATGGCGTCGCCCAACCGCATTTTGCTCACGGCGCGCGCCGCTACGTCGAGGCGCGCAAAGGACGGGAATATGCCATCCGGCTGCGCAATCCGTACCCCGTTCGCGTGGCCGTAGCACTGTCGGTCGATGGGCTCAACACCATCGACGCGCGCGAGACGACGGCCGCCGCCGCTCGCAAATGGGTGATGGATCCTCACGAGACGATCGTCATCAGCGGATGGCAAACGAGCCAGACCGAGGCGCGGCGGTTCGAGTTCACAACCGAGGAGAAATCGTACGGCCAGGCCCTCGGCAAGACGGCCAACCTCGGCGTGATCTCGGCGGTCTTCTTCAAAGAACGCGCGGTCGCTTACCGCCAATCTGCCCCGAGCGCGCCGACGGAAAGTGCCATGGGAGCTCGCGAAGAATCGCGCGCCAAAGACGACTACGCTGCCACCGGCAGGGGTCGTAGAACCGGCCACGCTATTGAGCAGGTGTGGCTCAACCTCGAGGACGCACCTTCACACATCGAGAACATCCGCTACGAGTTCCGTCCGCAGCTCGTCAAGCTCGGTGTGCTGCCGCCGGCCCCGACGGCCGATCCGCTATTGCGGCGCGAGCGCGCGCGCGGATTCGAGCCCGGTTTCTGCCCCGAACCACCGCGCAAGCGCTGACTATTCGTGCCGCAGGGCGACGTTGGGATCGATCCGCATCGCCTTGCGGGCGGGCAAATAGCACGCGGTGAACGCGGCGAGTGTCAACAGCATCACGGCGCCGGCGAGTGCCGCGTAGTCCGCGGCATTCACGCCGATCAGCAGCGGTGCGAGGAGACGCGCCACCACCAACGCGCCGGCAAGACCCAAAATTGCGCCGAGCGCGATCATCCCGGCGCCGCCGCCCATGATCAGTTGCATGATGTGTTTCGGCTCCGCGCCGAGGGCCATGCGGACGCCCAACTCACGCGTCCGCTGCGACACGTTGTAGGCGACGACGCCGTAGGTGCCGACGGCGGCGAGCAACAGCGCCAGCCCACCGAACAAGGTCAACATCGACGCCGCGGCGCGCTGCGCGAACGTGCCGCCATCGATATGGCGTTGCAGGGTCTGCACCGCATACAGCGGCAGTTGCGGATCGATCTCCTGGACAATCCGGCGTAACGGTGGCGCCAGGTCGGCCGGGTCGAGCGTCGTTCGCGCCATCAGTGTGACGTTGTAGCGGGGGGCCTGCGCGATCGGAAGAACTACGAGTGGCCCGGGTTCCTCGCCGATCCGGCGCGTCATGAATCCCGATACGACACCAACCACCGTACGCCATTCATCCCTGATCCAGACGCGACGGCCGAGGGGATCGCGGCCACGCCAATAGCGCTCGACGAAGGGTTGGTTGACGATCGCCACCATCGGCGCGCGGTAGTCGTCCTGAGTTCGAAAGTCCCTCCCGCTGAGAATCGGAATCTGCAGCGTCTGGAAATACCCTGGCGATGCGGCCAGATCGTACGACCATGGCCTCTCACCGGTTTCCGACGTGTAATCGTCCAGGCCGATGCCACCCGCCACGCCCCCAGCCAGTCCCAGGGGCGCCCGGCTCGCGATCGTTGCCGCCTTCACCTCGGGTAACTGCGCGAGCCGCTCGGCCAGCTGCCGGTAAAACTGCGCGGCCATCGTGTAGCCCTGCTTGGTTGAGGGGTTATACGCGGGCGATGGCAGGAAGATCGTCCCGATCAGGACGCCGCGAGGATTGAAGCCGGGTTCAATGGCTTGCGCGTTACGCATGCTGCGCACGAACAAGCCGGCGGCGACGAGCAGGACCAGCGACAACGCCATTTGGGCGACGACGAGCGTGTTGCGTAGCCGCGAGCGGCCTGGTGCTCCCACCGATCCAAGGCCGCCGTCCTTCACGGCCGACACCAGATCGGTGCGCGCCGCCTGGCGCGCCGGCAGCAGCCCGAACACCACCGCCGCAGTGGCGGTGATCAGCATCGCAAACAGCAGGACGGTGCGATCGATGCGGACCGCATAGTCGAACGGCGCGTCGATCTCCGGTACAAATTCATACAGCCATTGCGCCGTCCAATAACCGACGCCGAGGCCGGCGACGCCGCCCATCGCCGACAGCATCAGGCTCTCGATCAGGAGTTGACGAGTGAGTTGCCACCGCTGCGCGCCGAGCGCCAGCCGCACGGCGATTTCACGCTGCCGAGCCGACGCGCGCGCCAGCAACAGGTTCGCGACGTTCGCACACGTCATCAGCAGCAGCAGTCCCATGATGCCCATCACCACGGTGATCAGCGGGCCGAGCAGCGCCGAGGGCCCACGCGGTGATTGCGAGAGGGGAAACAACGCCGCCGACAGCCCGCCACTCTGGTTGGGGTAGGTGCGCGAGAGATCCTGCGCGATGACTTGCAGCCGGTCTTCCGCTGCGACCGCGCTGATCCCGTCCTGTAACCGTCCGACGACGCTCAGCCCGCGAACCTTCCGGTCCTCGGAGTGTCCCGGTTCGATCAGGGTGTCTTCATTCGCCAACGGGATCCACGCGTCGAACACCAGGCCCGGGAAGGTCCCGCGAAATTCGGCCGGCGCGACGCCGACAATCGTGAACGTGTGGCCGTTGATGCCGATGGTCGTGCCGACGACGTCACTCTTGCCGGCGAAGCGGCGCTGCCAGAGCCCGTAACCGATCACGATCACCGGGCGCCCGCCTCCCTCATCGTCCGAGGGCGCGAGCAGCCGGCCCAGTTCGGCGCGGACGCCGAGCACGTCGAAGTAATTGCCGGAGGCCAGCAGCGACCAGATGCGCTCGTGCGCGTCGCCCTCGGCGAGCATCGAGGGATAAAACTGATAGGCGAGGAGACCGTCGAACACGTTGCTGCGATCGCGGTAGTCACGATATTCCGGCGACGACAATTCGTAGGTGCCGAGCCTCGGGTCCCTGGCGTACAACTCAACCAGGTCGGAGGCGCGGACCACTCCCGGAGCCGGGTTGAGAAAGATGCCGTTGACGCCGCTGAAAATGGCGGTGTTGGCGCCGATGCCCAGGGCGAGCGTCAGCACGGCCGCTGCCGTCATGCCAGGATTGGCGAAGAGCGACCGCAGGCTGT
>JAYWEJ010000269.1:0-3187 GCA_043779345.1 Acidimicrobiia bacterium
GATGCCTGCGTGACCTCGCAATTCGAGCAGCAGGTGCGCGCGGTCTGCGGCCTCTCGCTCGGCGACACCGCGCAGATCAAGCCGGCGGCAATGGTGAACCTGCTCGGCGATCTGTGGATCAACGGCGAGCCGGACTGGGCGGCGGCGCTGGCCGTGCCCGACGTGAAGCTGCATTTGTACGGCAAGGGCGAGGCGCGCGTTGGCCGTAAGATGGGCCACATCACCGCGCTTGCTGACTCCGTGGACGAAGCCGCCGCAAAGGCGCTGGCCGCCCGCGATGTGCTTTGCTGATGACGAGACCCATGTGATCCGGTTTGGACCGTTTCAGATCGATCCGCGGACCTGGTTGCTGACGCGCGACAACCAGCCGGTCGACCTGTCCCCGCGGCTCGTCGAGATTCTCGGCTTCATCGTTTCCAGGTCCGGTCAGATCGTCACGAAGGACGAGCTCCTCGAAAAATTCTGGCCCGACGTCAATGTCACCGAAAATACGCTGACGCGCGCGATCGCCGACATCCGCAAGGCGATCAACGACGATGCCTCGGAGCCGAAGTTCCTGGAGACCGCTTCACGGCGGGGCTATCGATTCGTCGGCACCCAAGGCACGCCGGGTGCGCCGGGTGCGGATCCTTTCAAGGAGTGGGTGAGGGGTCGGCTTGCTCTCGATTCGCTCGACGGCACCAAGCTCGATGAGGCGGTGCGCGCGTTCGAGACGACGACGGCGGAGCTGCCCGGCTACGCGCCGGCGCATGCGGGTCTCGCGAACGCGTACTTGCTGCAGTACGAGCGCACACGGTTCGGCAGCGTGCCCGATCGCGATCTGCTGGCGCGGGCGATGAGTGCGGCGCGTCAGGCATCGACGCTCGATCCGTCGCTCGGTGAAGCGTGGGCGGTGCTCGGCTACCTGTTGTGCGCGGCCGGCAGGACCGAGGAAGGGCAGGCCGCGGCGCGGCGGGCGACGGCGCTCGAGCCCGAGAACTGGCGGCATCATTACCGGCTCGCGTACGGCTCGTGGGGTGAGGAACGGTTGCGCGCGGTCGATCGCACGCTGGCGTCGATGCCGGGCTTCGCACCCGCGCGCATGTTGTCGGTGATGGTATTCGTCGCGCGCGCGACCATGGATCGCGCGGAGCGCGAGACGTCGATCGGCGTCGAGACGCAGCGGCAGAACCAGTCGCATCAGACGCCGCTGCCCGCGGTCGGGTTTCACTGGCTGCGCGGCATGATCCTGGCGACCCAGGGTGACCGCGCCGGCGCGCTCGCGTGCTTCACCGAGGAGATCGCGGCCGGCGAGAGCGGTCACGTCTACGCGACGGAGTTCGTCGTCAACGCGCGGGTCGCATCGGGATTCACGCAGCTGGCACAGAACGATGTCGCCGCGGCGACGACGGCGTTCGCGGCGGCGCTCGCGGATGCGCCGTCACATCCCAAGGCCACCGTCGGGATCTACGCGATCGCGGCCCGCTCGAATGTGCGAGCCGAGATCGATCGATGTCGTGCGGCGACGGACGTCTCGATCGCGGAGCTGATTCGCAGCGAGCGCCATCCGGAAGCGGCGCTGGTCAGCGCCGGCGCGCAGCTCGTTCGCGGCGAAATCGATCAGGCCATCGCCACCCTCGATCGGTTGCTCACATCAGCACCGCCAGGCCCCGCCGGCTGGATCATCCCGATCGATCCCATGCTGGCCGCCATCCACGAGAATCGCGGCAAACAGGCGCTTTTCGCCCGGCTTGCCGCCCGCGCGGCGTAATTCATCCTTTTCTCATCGTTGGCTCAGGACTCGCTGCCACCGCGCGTTTCAACATGCGCGTGGAGAGTGGTCATGGTCAAGCATCTGGTTTAGCATGCTCCTCGGATTCAACGGAAGGCGCCCATAACAATGTTGATACCTCGTCTCTTGATCGTGTCGCTGCTGATGTCGACGGCGGCGGCGGCGCAATCGCCGCCGCAGGCCGTCGCCATCGAGGTTCCCGCAGCGGATGTCACGCAGGAACTGGAGCTGAACGACGGCTCACTGGTGATCGGCCGCGTCGAGTCCGTTGGCGCTGGCCGCTTCGTCTTCCGCACCACGTCCGGCGTGGAGATGACGGTTGAAGTCACGGCCGTGCGATCACTCAAGCCGTTCACCGGGCGTATCGTCAACGGCGAGCTGTGGCGGGAGGATCCGAATCCAACGCGGCTCTTCTTCGCGCCCACCGGGCGATCGCTGAAGAAGGGCGAGGCGTACTTCGGCGTGTATGAGATCGTCCTGCCGTTCGTGCAGGTCGGCATCACCGATTACATTTCGATCGGCGCGGGCACGCCCTTGATCTTCGGCGATTTCGAACGGCCGTTCTGGGTCACGCCGAAGGTCAAACTGATGGAGAGCCGCTCGACCGCGGTCTCGGCGGGCGTCCTGCATTTCTTCAACGTTGACGATGCCAGCATCGGCATTGCGTACGGCGTCGTCACGCAGGGCACTACCGACAACGCGGTCACGGTGGGCCTCGGGTATGCGTACGCGCGTGAGGATGACGAGGATGCCGGTTCCGGCGTGTTGATGCTGGGCGGCGAGCGACGAGTGTCGCGGCGGGTCAAGCTCGTCACCGAGAATTACGTCTTCAAGGGTGGCGGGTTCGCCAGCGGCGGCGTCCGGTTCTTCGGCGAGAAACTCTCCGCCGACCTCGGCCTGGTCGTGCCGCTCTTCGGGGACGACACGTTCGTCTTCCCGATGATCAACATCGTCCGCAAGTTCTGAGCGGCCATGTCGAAGGCAATGAGGGTGGCGATGCTGGCGGTGGCGGCGTTGACGACGATGTGGGCGGTCAGTTGCCTGACGTCGTCGCCATCAGCCGCGAGTCGATCTGCAGTCTTGGATTCGAGCGCCAGCGGCCGCGCGTGAAGTCCGGAAAATCGACCGCGCGGCTGCGCCGCGCCGTTGACTGGACGCTGAGATCGACGACCGCGCTCAACGCCGCGGCGTCGTAGACGTTCATGTCCGTCGGCCGTCCCTCGCGCAGGCACTGGATCAGGCGATAGTCCTCGATGAAGTCCATGCCGCCGTGTCCGGCGCCGGCCGACTGTGCTTCGATGGCGCGCCACAGCGGGTGATCGAACTCCTTCAGGATCGCGGCGTACTCGACCCACTGGTGCGGCTTGCCGCGTCCCTCGATGTACAAACGGTTGGGATAGCCCTCGAACATCCCCT
>JAYWEJ010000270.1:0-17661 GCA_043779345.1 Acidimicrobiia bacterium
CCGCGCGGATCATCAGAGGACGCGTTGACGATGGAGGCGGTGCCCGTCGCGGGGTCCTCCATCGCCATCGTCGTCGAACCGCCGCCATCGAGATTGATCGCGTCGAAGACACCGAAGTCGCGAATCAACACGTTCGCGACTTCTGACAGCCGCATCCCTTCGCTCCCGCCGCTCACCTCCGCGGTAAACAGCGTCAGCGTCCGCCGATCCCTGGATAAACCGATCGCCGTTCGCGCTGTCGTCACGTCGGCCCACGCCTTGGCATTCGAGTAGTTGTTCGGTCCACCGGGATCCAACTCGGCGTCGAAGTGATTGTCGTCGCGATACGCCGGCACGCTGGCGGCACCGCCGGTGACGATCTGCGAGGAGCCGGCCACGACGTTCCAGAGCGAGACCCGCTCGCGCACGTGTTGCCGATCGGCGTGTGACGGATCGTAGGTGACCACCGCCGCCTGGTTGTCGCGACCGATGTTGATCGCGGGCGCGAAGGCGACCAGCGCGTAACTCTGCTCGGGTATTTCGAAGGCGGAGAACACGCGCCCTTCGGAGGCGCCCAGGCCGATCACCCATGCCGTCCTGTCTTCGGACGGAAACGGCAGGAAGAAGTGGCCGTTGATCGAGAGCTGCGCGCGTTCCTGCGTGAGAAAGTCGAGGGTCGTTTGCCGGATCACTTCGCGAGCGCCGCCCGGCGGCGACACCTTGAAGCGAATGCCTGGCGCGCGGAGATCGATCTGCGCCACGTGCATCCGCAGCGGCCGTGGTTCGGTGACGGTCTTGTCGGCATAGGTGATGCCGACAAAAGGCTGGGTGACCTGCCACGTCCGCGCGGTGACCGGCGTGATGGCAAGCGCGGCCAGGCCGACGCTCAGAATCAGCACGCCCGCAGCCAGGGTGCGCATCCGGGGAGTCTAGTTCAGCCCGGCCTGAAATCTGCTAGATTGCGCGGATGACGACTCGCAACTGGATCGCGGTCGGCCTCACCATCGTCTCCATGGCCGTCATCATTCCGGGCCTGCGCAGCGATGCGCTGACGATCATTGCGTCGCATCCCATGCTGAAGAAGCCGCTCTACGAGGAAACGCAGAGCATCCTGCGGGCGATTCAGCGGCTCTACGACTCGAAGAACTACTTCGTGGCCGGCCTGGTCCTGTTGTTCAGCGTGATCGTGCCCTTCATCAAGGCGGCGCTGCTCGGCGTGATCCTCTGGACGAAGAATCCGGTGACGAGACACCGGCTCTACCTGTTGGTCCGATCGATGAGCAAGTGGGCGATGGCCGACGTGTTTGCGGTCGGCATCTTCATCGCGTTCATGGCCGGCAACGCCATCGACAACCTCGATGCGAAGCTGCATCCAGGCTTTTACTACTTCATCGCCTACTGCCTGATATCGAACCTGTCGTTCCAGTTCCTGCACGTGCCGCCTGCCCTGAGCGGAGTCGAAGGGCTGCCGGATCAGGCGCCGACCGCGAAGTTGTCGACAGCGTAGCCAATCCCGGCCGGAGGTCGGGCTAGGGACGCTGCTGGTAGTACTGCTTGTACCTGCCACGGCGGAACAGCCATCCGCCGAGTGGTCCGCCCCACTGAAGCACGTTGTGCATCCAGCCGAGATCCATCATCTCGATCAGGTTGCCGTCGCAGTCCTTCACAAAGAAGAACCACTGACCGCCGTTCGGCGATTTCGCCGGTTCCGAGACAATCGTCACGCCTTTGCGCTTCAGGTAGTCGTGCCACTTCCGCGCGTTGCGGATGTTGAGACTGAAATGCGTGAGCCCGACGCGATTCCATGGCCCCTGGACGAGGGGCTGCTGCGGGTCGAACTCGAAAATCTCCAGCACCGCTCCGCCGGGGACGCGAATCCATCCGATCTTGCACGCGGGCGCCGGGCCATCAACCCCGAAAAAAGTTCGGACGCGCTCGCTCGGCGTGTCTGACACTCCGACGAGCGGGCAGCCGAACACGTCCCAGTAAAAGCGGACGAACTCGTTGAAGTTCTTCACGGTGATGCCGACGTGGCTGAACGATCGAGCTCTCATAGGCGGCCATGATACCTTTCGCCCCATGAAAGCCATCATCGCGCTCGGCGTGCTGCTGATGTTCCCCGCCACGTTCGCCGGCATCGAACAGTCGCCCGCGCTCAAAGGCGTGCCGCAGTTCACCGCCGATCCGAAGTGGCCGCTGTTGCCCGAGGGATTCACGTGGGGACAGGTGATCGGCATCTTCGCCGACTCGAAGGGCCACATCTGGACGTCGAGCCGCGGCCGGATCTCCGAATGGGATCAGCAGGGCAAGCAACTGCAGTCGTGGGACGCGCGCGGGCCCGACGGCACGTGGAACACCATTCACGGGCTGTTCGTGGATCACAACGGCTTCGTGTGGACCAATGCCCGCGAGAGCAATCTCACGGTCAAGTTCACGCGCACCGGCCAGGTCGCGCTCGTCATCGGCAAGTTCGACCAGACCGGCGGCAGCAACGACACCACCCTGATGGGGAGGCCGTCGGAGATCTGGGTCGATCCCGCCGACAACGAAGTGTTCGTCGCCGACGGATACGGCAACCGCCGCGTCATCGTCTTCGACGGCGCGTCGGGAAAATACCTGAGACATTGGGGTGCGTACGGCAAGCGGCCCGAGGATCCACCACCGACACCCGGCGGTGGAGGAGGTAATGCGGCGCAAGCCAATGAAACGGTGCCGGCTGCGCCCGCGCAACAGTTACGGGTCCCGCACGGCATCATTGGTTCTCGCGACGGGCTGATCTACGTCGCCGATCGCGCGAACAATCGCATCCAGGTGTTCCGCCAGAACGGCGAGTTCGTGCGCGAGAAGATTCTGCGTCCGCGCTGCGGCGCGCAGGAGAAGGCGACCTGGGCGCCAAAGCGTCCGTGCGGCAATGAAGCGACGTTCTCGATCGGCTTTTCACACGACGGACCGCAGACCTACGTCTACAGCGCCGATGGCGGATCGCATTTCATCAACGTGTTACGACGCAGCGATCTGGAAGTGGTGAGCGAGTTCGGCGGGCCCGGCGTCGGCGTCGGTCAGCTCGGCCGCCCGCACAACCTCACCGTCGATCCGTCGGGGAACATCTACGTCGGCGAAGCGCAGGGACCGGAAGTGAAGGATCCGGCCACCGGAAAGCCCCGCGAAGCCGGCTTCCGAGCTCAGAAGTTTACGTTCACGGGCGTACGTTAACCACCGAGGACACCGAGGACACAGAGAACGCTTTTCGAAGAATGCCTTTCGAAAACATTTCTCGGTGTCCTCTGTGCCCTCTGTGGTTGACGTCCGTGATCAGTAGCCCATGGCGTAGCCGGTGCGGCGCGGATCGCCGCCGGCGGTCAGCGCGCCTGTTACTGGGTCGACGCGGATCGTCTGCATGTGGCCGATGCTCCCCCAGCCGGGCAGCACGCGCAGCTTGTGGCCCATCGCCTTCAGCGCGTCGATCGTCGCCTGCGGCGTCCGGCCTTCGATCGAGACCTCGATCGCCGATCCAGGCTTGTAGAAATTCGGATCGGCGTCGAGCGCGAAGCGCGGCGCTTCAATTGCCTGCTGCACCGGCAGCCTGAAGTCGATCAGGTTGACGAGCATCTGGAATTCGGTCTGGCCGATGGTCTCGCCGCCCGGCGATCCAAACACGAACGCCAGCTTGCCGTCCTTCAGCACCACGACGGGTGAGTTGTTGAGGATCGGAACCTTGCCGGCGCCGACGTAGTTCGCGTCGGCCGGATACGGCGACGTCGATCCGAGCCGCATGCCGTTGTTGAGCAGCAGGCCGGTGTTGCCGACCACGACGTTGTTGCCGAAGAGACCGCCGAGCGTCGGCGTGACGCCGATGGCGTTGCCGAACCTGTCGACGATCGAGAAGCTCGTGGTGTGCTGCTCGCCGTCGTAGCGTTCCGGAAACGCTCGTCTGGCCGTAGCCTGCGCCAACGCGAGCGGAGCCGACGTCGCCGGCCTGCCTTCCGGCGCTCCAGGATCCGGATACGGGCCCGCCTTCGACATGTCGATCAATCCGCTGCGAGAAGCGGCGTAGCCCTTCGACAGCATGCCCGCCGTCGGGATCACGGTGAACTTCGGATCGGCGACGTAGCGGTAGATGTCGGCCTTTGCGACCTTGATCGCTTCGATCAGCGCGTGCGTCGCCTGCGGCGATCCGGGGCCGAACGACGTGATGTCGAAGCGCTCGACCAGGTTCGCCTGCATCAGCACTTCGAAACCGCCGCGCGACGTCGATGGATTGCTGAAAACCTCGTAGCCGCGATAGGTCGTGCGCAGCGGCTCGGTCCACTGCGGCTGGTAGGCCGCGAGATCGGCCGCGGTGAGCAGGCCGCCGTTCTCCTTGAAGAACCGCCCGAACTCCTGCGCGATGTCGCCCTTGTAGAAGCGATCGAACGCGGCCTTGATCGCCTGCGACCGCGTCGCCTTCTTCGCGAGCGCCTGCTGTTCGGCGTCGACGAGCTTGCGCAGCGTCGCCGCGTAATCGGGATTCTTCAGCAGTTCGCCGGCCTTGATCGGTTGTCCGTTCGGCAGGAAGATCTTCGCGGTCGTCGGATACTTACCGAGGTTGTTCTTGCCGCGATCGATCGACTGCGCGAGCATCAGGTCGATCGGGTAACCCTTCTCGGCATACTCGATCGCCGGCGCGAACACGTCCGCGAGGCTCATCGTGCCCATTCGATCGAGCAGCGACAGGTAGCCGCCGAGAATACCGGGCACGATGCCGGCCTTCATGCCGGCGTTCAACATCTCCGGCGTCATCTCCGCCGGCTTGACCGCCTTGGGCGCCGCGCCCGCCATCGAGACCGAGTGCACCTTGTTGTTCTTCTTGTCGAAGACCGTCATGAAGCCGTTGCCGCCGATGCCGTTCATCTCGGGCTCGCCGAGTCCGGCCATTGCACCGACCGCGACCGCGGCGTCGAACGCGTTGCCGCCCTTGAGCAGGATCTGCAGCCCCGCCGACGAGGCGATCGGATGTCCGGTGGTGACGATGCCGTTGATGGCGGCGACGGCGGGACGCGTGTAAAACGCGCGGGCCGCGGCCGGCGCTTCGGCAGCCTGTTGTTGCGCTTGTCCCGCCGAAGCGCCGATGACCTCAACGGCGCGGAGGGGGACGGCGAGGACGGCTGCGCCTGCGATCAGGCCGGCGAAGGAAACGGTGGCGATGTGCGCAAGCTTGAGCTGGAACATGGGCGGCTCCTCGCCGCGGAGCATACACCTGTCCACGGACGTTAACCACAGAGGACACAGAGGACTCCGAGACAGTTCTTCGAATGCCATTGTCGCTTAGCAGCACTGGCGTTCTTAAAAATGTCTCTGTGTCCCCTGGCCGCGCTGACCCACCGTGGTCCCTAACGCCGGCGTGCAGTCAGGCGGGTCTAAAGACCCGCCTCTACGATCGTCCCTGACCGTGGATCTCAAATCCAAACGGAGCGAGGCGATCGAGCTGTCACGATTGTGGCAGTTGCCGCAATTCGTAGACAGGTAGCCGAGCGCCGTCCGGGTGATCGGCGATGCGGCGATGCGCGGCGGGTTGCTGACGAGCTCCGGGCGGCGCGGCGTCCTCTGCATCGAGAGTGAAACGGCGTACCGTTTTCACGAAGAAGACAAGAACACCATCGAGCTGCTCGGCGCGTCGTTCGCGATTGCGATCCAGAACATGCAATTGAAAGAGGCGGGCGATGAGCCGTCACCATCGGCGGCGGTCGCGGCGCCGACGGCGGCTGCCAGGACTAAGGGCGCCAAGCGCGAGGTGGCGTATTACGGCAGCGACGAAGTCGTGATGATCGACGGCAAGTACCTGATCCGGAGCCTCCCGGCGCGGATTTTCTGGAAGCTGGTGCAGACGCACAAGCGTGACGGCCGCGCGGAATTCACCAACCGCGAGCTGCGCCTCGACAAGTCGCTCGGCCTTCCCGATTTCAAGGACAACCTCGAAACCCGGTTGCTGCTGCGGCGGCGGCGGCTCGAAGAGAAGACGGACGACATCAAGCTGGTGCCGGTCGGCCGCGGCCGCTTCGCGCTCGAGATCGGCTGCGGGATCGAGCTCGTTGAGAGATAGGCCAATAGGCCAATAGGCCAATAGGCCATCAGGCCGATGGCAGGATCTGCGACGAGTTCGTCGGTTCGACATCGCAATAACGGCGTACTCTCCCTCACCGCTCGTCAGAACCTCGTGGGATCCTTGAAGGCATTACTTCTGCACCAGTCCTCGCCGGAGGACCGATCATGATTCAGTCTTTTCGCGATCTTGATGTCTGGCAGAAGTCGATGAAGTTAGCCGAGCACGTCTACGAGTCCACTGAGAAGTTTCCGCGCTCGGAGGAATTTGGCCTTAGATCGCAGGTGCGTCGTGCCGTCGTTTCGATTCCCTCGAATATCGCCGAGGGCAAGGCCATCGGCGGTCAGGGGTACAGGCGACACGTGAAGATCGCTCTCGGATCCAACGCGGAACTTCAGACACAGCTTGAACTATCAGCGAGGCTCAGTTTGCTAAGCCAACCTGTCGCTGTCACGCTCTTGGCGCAAGCGGCGGAGATCGGACGCATGCTTGCGGGTTTGTTGAAAGCGCTCCCGAAGTCCTGATTACTCTTGGCCCATAAGCCTATAGGCCTCTACTTCACCGCAAACACCCACACCGCGCCGCCCTCGGGTACTTCCGGATAGTTTCCCGGCAGCAGCCGATTCAGTCGCGTCTGCATTGCCCTCGCATCGACGCCCCATCCCGATAACACGGCGATGTACTGCTTGCCGTCGATCATGAACGAGGTCGGCTGGCCGGTGATGCCGGAGTTGGTTGGGTACTCCCACACCCGCTTGCCGGTCGCCGCATCGAACGCGCGAAACTTGCGGTCGTTGGTGCCGCCGCTGAACACCAGCCCGCCGCCGGTGGCGAGCATCGGCCCCCAGTTCGCCGATGCACCGAAGGTGTGCGTCCACACGCGCTGGCCGGTGTCGACGTTCCACGCCTGCACTTCGCCGATGTGTTTGGCGCCGGGCGCGAGGTAGAGCGTGCTGGTCGCGCCCGTGAAGCTGCTGCCGGGCGTGTAGGTCGCGGGCCGCCCGATGAGCGTGCCGCAGAGATTTTCGTTGGCGGGGATGTAGATCATCCGCGTCTTCGGGCTGTATGCGATCGGCGGCCAGTTCTTGCCGCCCCAGTGTGACGGACAGAAGTCCGCCGACTTGCCGGTGCCGGGCTTCCGCGCGGGATCGACGTCGGGACGACCGGTCTTCGGATCGAGACCTCGAAACACGTTCTGCGTCACGAACGGTTTGCCGTCGACGAACTTGATCGGACCGTCGCCGCGCTCGAGGAACCACAGATAACCGCTGCGCGAGACGTCGATCAGGCCTTTAACCGTGCGGCCCTGCCGCTGGTAATCGACGAGGATCGGCGGCGACACCTCATCCCAGTCCCACGAATCGTTCGGAACGTATTGAAAGTGGCCCTTGATCTGGCCGGTCGCGACGTCGATCGCGACCGTCGACGTGGCGTAGAGATTGTCGCCGGGTCGCTGATCGCCCATCCACGGCCCGCCGTTGCCGGTTCCCCAATAGGCGATGTTCGTTTGCGCGTCGTAATTGCCGGTCACCCACACCGGGGCGCCGCCGTTCTTCCACTGATCGCCCTTGGGCCACGTCTCGCTGCCGGGCTCGCCTGGCGCGGGCACGGTGTAGGTGCGCCACAGCTCCTTACCGGTGTCCGGATCGTACGCCGCCACGAAACCGCGCACGCCCAGCTCTCCGCCGGACGCGCCGACCATCACCTTGCCGTCCGCCACGAGCGGCGCCAGCGTCATGTAGTAGCCGTTCTTGTTTTCCGCCACCGTTGTTGCCCACACCTGGTTGCCGGTCCGTGCGTCGAGCGCCACCAGCACCGCGTCGTTGGCGGCGAAGAACACCTTGTCGCCGTAGAGGGCAACGCCGCGCGACGTCGGATGCGGCGCGACGATGTTCTCGGCGACTTCCTTGATGTAGCGCCACAGCATGACGCCGGTCCTCGCATCGATCGCGACGACGCGGTGCGACGGCGTCGAAAAGAACATCACCCCGTTGTTCACGAGCGGCGCCGCTTCGTGGCCGCTGCTGACGCCGGTGGCGAACACCCACGCCGGCTGCAGGCGGCCGACGTTGGCGGGCGTGATCTGATCGAGCGGGCTGTAGCCCCAGCCGTCGTACGACCGCCGGATCATCAGCCAGTCGGTGTCAGTCGGCGTGCGCAGGCGCTCATCGGTGACCGGCGCGTAAGTTTTCAGGATCTCCGGCATCGGCGCCTGCACCGGCGGCTGCGCCGGCTGTTGTGCAGATCCGACGACGACAAGGCCGGTGACCGCGAGCACGCCGATGGGGATCCGATGGGAGTGCTTCATGGTTGCGAACAATACCCGATCTATACTCCGCGGTGTCCTCCCCCCGGGGCACCACCAATATGAGGCGTTCATTCCCGCTCGCCAGTGCGATCGCAGCACTGCTTTGCGCATCGATGGCGACGATCGGCGCGCACGAAAAGAAGATCTCTGGCGCACTCGACTTGGTGATCGGCTGGGGCGAGGAGCCGGCCTTCACCGGATCGCGTAACTCCGTTGTCGTCACCGTCTCCGATCGACAGGGCCCTCTCAAGGACCCGGCCGCATCGCTCTCGGTCGAAATCGTTTTCGGCAGTGAGCGCATCACGCTGCCGCTCGACCCGGTTCTCAATCGCCCGCACGAGTTTCGCGCGTGGCTGGTGCCGACCCGCGCCGGCACCTACGCCTTTCACGTCACCGGGAAGATTCGCGGCCAGGCGATCGACGTCACCTCCACGTGCGCCGAGAACACCTTCCACTGCGTCGAGGAAGCGTCCGAGATCCAGTTTCCCGTGAAGGACCCGTCGGCGGGGCAGCTCGCCGATCGGATCGATCGCTCGTTGCCTCGCGCCGAGCTTGCCACCGAGACCGCTGCCAGCGCGCGGCTGCTTGCGATCACCGCCCTGGGGATTTCCATCGTCGGCGCCGCGGCCGCGATCTTCATCAGCCTGCGACGCCGGAACCCGGTGTGACGCCGGCGCGTCGCGGCGCAGTCCTGATCGCCATGGTCGCCGCTCTCGTGAGCGGTGTGCATCAACGGGCCGGTGCGCATTCTGGACTGCGATTTTCGTCGCCGCTCGACGGCGCCACGCTGGGCGACGCGCCTTCACACGTCCAGCTCACCTTCGTCGAGGCGCCGGAAGCGTCGCTCTCGACCATCCGTGTCGTCGACACCAGCGGCACCGCGTATCACGCGGCTCGGCCCGAGACCGTGGCCGGTGATCCACTTTCGCTGTTGGCCCGGCTTCGTCCGCTTGGCAAGGGTGTCTACATCGTTCACTGGCGCGCGGTGTCGGCCGTGGATGGGCACGCCAGCTCCGGGGCGTTCGCTTTCGGCGTGCTGGTCGATCCGTCCGGCGCTGGTGTCGCGGCCGAGACGGCCACCTCGACCCCGCCGCTCGAAGTGGTGGCGCGAACCACGCTGCTAACCGGACTGATGCTGTTGATCGGTGCGGCGGCGGCAAGCGTCGCGCAATTCGGAACGCAACGCGCGGTTGCGGTCGCGGCCATTGGCTGGCTGGCCTCGATCAGCGGCCTGGTGCTGCTGACGGTCGCTCAAGTGCAGGTCTCTGGTGTCGGCGTATCGGAGCTGACCGGCACATCGATCGGACGCGCGTTGTGGTGGCGCCTCGTGACGCTGGTTGTCGCAGGTGCGGCGATTGCCGTCGCGGCCTACGGTCGCCGGATCGATTCAGCGCGAACCGCGCGGATGGCGATGGGCGGCGTCGCACTGGCCACGCTCGCGTCGATCGTCGTGCACTCGGCCGCTGGGCATGCCGCCGCGGGCCGGTGGCCGCTCGTCCCGACCATCGCCATTCAAGTCGCGCATATCGCCGTCGCCGGTGTCTGGCTCGGCGGACTGGTGGTGTTGATTGCCGGATTGAAGGGCGCGCCTTCCGACGCGGCGACGGCGTCGGTTCGCCGTTTCTCGGCGATCGCACTCGTCGGCCTGGTCCTCGTGACCGGCACCGGCGTGGCCCGCAGTTTTCAAGAGGTCTCCGACTGGAGCGATCTGCTGGCAACCGCGTACGGCGGTGCGGTGATCGCGAAAGTGGCGCTGCTCATGGCAATCGCCGTGCTCGGCGCGTTCAACCGCTGGCGCAGCGTGCCTAAGGCGTCGTCCGATCTTGGTCCGTTGCGGAGGATTGGCAGGGCAGAAGCCGGTTTTGCGCTGACGGCGGTAATCGCCGCTGGCTTTCTGGGGGCCCTTCCGCCGTCCGCCGCGAGCCGATCGATTGCGGGCATCGCCGCATCCGGCTCGGATTTCGGCACCACCGTTCGGGCGCGTCTGACGGCCGCGTCCGATCAGCCCGGCCCCAACCGCTTTCTCGTAGAAGTGATTGATTACGACTCGGCGGAACAGGTGAGTGCCGATCGTGTCAGCTTGCGATTCACGCCCCTCGACGATCCCGGCGTGACGTCAACGTCGCTGCCGCTGACTCGTGCCGCCGACGGATCGCATGCCGGCGCGGGTCCCAACTTGTCGTTCGCCGGCCGCTGGCGGATCGGCGTGCGGATCGAGCGAGGCGGCGATTCCGTTGAAGTGCCGCTCGAGGTCGAGACCCGTGAGCCTCCGCAGTTCGTGTCGGTGTTGCGGCCGCCTGGTCAGCCGCCCGCCTACACGGTAGCAATCGAGCAGATCGCTCACGTGCGTTTCGAGACGGCCTCGGATCGCCCGGGGATGACGGAATTGTCAGTGACTTGCTTGAGCAGCATCGGCGAGGTGATGCCGATCGAGCAGATGGTCGTGACATCAAGAACCGGCGACTGGGCGCAGCACCTTCCCCTTAAACGTAAGAATCGAAACCAGTTCGTCACGACCGTCGAACTTCAACCGGGCCCGAACCAGTTCGTTGCGGTCGCGCGGACGGACAGTGGCACGCGGCTGAGGGCAGTGGTGATTATCGATGCCGCACGGAAATAACGGACGGTTCGCAAAAAAACTGAGCAGTATTGTTTTGACTTAAGGGGCCGGTGAGCATAACTATTGTCCGGCCTTCCGAGTCCCTCCCGGACCCTGGACCGACCAACGAGGTTTCGTCATGACTGCGTACTTGCGTAAGCGCAAGCGATCGCTCGCGATCGTGTTGCTAACGGCGGCGGCTGTACTTTCGGCGTTTCTCATAACCAGTTCACGCCTTGCAACACCCGCACTGGCGGAATCCGACAATAGCCCCTACACGGTTCCACTCGTTGATGACGTCGATCCGGATCCGACCGTCGTCGAAACGACGATCGTCGCGCAGGCGGCAGGCGTGGATTTGGGTCTGGGCCCGGACGCCAGCGTTCTGACGTTCAACGGCACGGTGCCCGGCCCGGAGTTTCGGTTGAAAGTCGGTGACACGGTCATCGTGCATTTCAGGAACGAGATCGCGCATCCCACCGGTATCCACTGGCACGGCATCGAGCTCGCGAACGCGAGCGACGGCACGCCGCTGACGCAGAACATGGTGGAGCCGGGCGACACCTTCCTCTACAAGTTCACGGTCACCAGGCCCGGCGTCTACTGGTATCACCCCCATCATCACTCGTCGACGAACCAGGTGTTCAAGGGCATGTACGGATCGATCATCGTCACGGATGACGATGAAGTGTCGCTGGAAGGCACGGTGCTGCCGTCGGCCGCCGACACGCGCACGATGGTGCTGAGCGACGTGACGGTGTGCAAGGCAGCCGGCACCAACGACACCGTCAACTATCTCGCGACCCTGCCTCACGTGAGCGGGGGCGCCCTTCCCTCACAACAACCGCCATCGCCCCAGAAGATCTGCGAGGGCGCGCCGGCCGGATCCGCGCTCGACGAAGACGGCGCTCCGCGCGGCAACTACTCGCCTGGCGAGGTGCCAAACATCCAGCGGGGCGGCAGTTCCGGTCCCGTCAACGAAGGCCAGGTCGTGCTGACCAACGGCATGAACGTTGGACATCGCGCCGGCTCGCCGTCGGCGCCCGGAGCGCTCGCCGCCGGTGCTCACACGATTGGTGTGACCGCTGGTCAGGGGCTGCGTTTTCAGTTCGTCAACACGGCGACGACGCGGTTCTTCCGATTGCTGATGACCGATGCGGCGGGCGTCCAGGTTCCTCTCGTCCGCGTCGGTGGACAGGGCGGCGTTCTCAATCACGCACGCCTCGAAGGCAGTCCGGTGCCGCTGCCGGCCGGCGCCTTCAACTTCAAGTACAACGCAGGCGAGATCCTGATCGATCCCGGCGACCGCGCCGACGTCGTGGCCGTGATTCCCGCGGGCGCCGCGGCCGGCCAGGTGCTGACCATCTGGACCCAGGACTTCCAGCGCACAGGTGGCGGCTACGCGAACATTCCGACCGTGCCCGTCGCGCACCTCAGTGTCACCGGTGCGGGACCGGCATATTCGTTGGCGGCCGGCACGGCGCTGCGCGCCTCAATCGGCGGCGCCGAAGTCGAAACGCTGGGACCGGCCACTGCGAGCTTGCTCGATCCGGCAGCCTTCGCGCCGCCCAAGACCGGCTTGTCCAGCCAGGAGATCGAGCTGACCGCCATCGCCAGTGTCCTTGGTATCAACACCCACCAGGGCTCGCACGATTTTCCTGGCGACTACACCGCCATTCCGCACGAAGACTCCGCGCGATACGCGGCCGCGATCGGCGACACGCTCGAGTTGACGGTGAAGAACTCCACGGGTGCCCATCACCCATTCCACCTCCACGGATTTTCGATTCAGCCGATGGAGCTGACGAAGGCGGGCGGGCCGAACTACACGTTCGACTATCCCGAATTCAGGGACAACGTCGACGTGCCGGCTAACTACACGCTGCGGTTCCGCGTCCGGCTCGACGATCGCCCGTTGATGGACGGCGTGACACCGGGCGGCGGCCTCGGCCGCTGGGTGTTCCACTGCCACATCTTCTTCCACGCCGTTTTCGGGATGATCTCGGAGTTCGACGTGGTGGCCGCGGATGGCAACGAGCGCCCCTACATCAACGCCGACGACGCACTGGTTGAAGGAAACGGCGGCGATACCCTGACGGTGCATGGCACCTACAAAGACCCTGATGGCGACACGCCGATCGCGCTGAGTGCATCGGTTGGAACGATCACCGATGACGGCGACGGCATTCATTGGACGTGGACGCACACCGGCGCCACCAGCGGATTGGTATACGTGAAGGCCACCGATCCCGATGGGCTGTCGGATCAGGTCGCGATCGCTCTCAAGATCAACGGGCCGCCCGTGCTGACGGTGCCAGGACCGCAGGTCGGCACCTATAGCGATGCTCTGACGTTTGGCATCAGCGCCACCGATCCTGACGGCGATTCCATCACGCTGGGTGCGAGCGGCCTGCCGGCGTCGTTGACGTTCACCGATCACGGCAATGGTACCGGCACGATTGGCGGCTCGCTGACCGCGATCCCCGGCGTCTACGTCGCCACGTTCACCGCCAACGACGGACACAATCCCGCGGTGAGCGCCACCGTGGAGATCACGATCATCAAGGAAACGACGACCCTGCAATATACCGGGCCGACGGTGATCCTCAACGGCAGTAACGCCACCCTTTCCGGGCTGCTGCTCGAGGACGACACTCCGCCGGTCGTGGGCCGCACCGTCAGCTTCACGCTGGGCGCGCAGGCGTGCAGCGGCGTCACCAACGCCGGAGGCGTGGCGAGTTGCGTCGTGCCGGTGGCCTCGGCCCTCGGCTCAGTGCCGATCACGGCGGCGTTCGCGGGCGATGCGTACTATCTGCCGTCATCGGACGCCGACACTGCGATCCTGTTCGCGTTCCCAAGCCGCGGCGTATTCGTGGCGGGCGACACGAGCGCGGCGGTCGGCAGCGGGGTGAACTGGTGGGGCCACAGCTGGGCCACCAACAACGCGCTGACCGGCGGCGCGGCACCGTCCGCGTTCAAGGGTTTCGCGTCGACGGTGACCCTGCCGACGAGCACGCCACCCGCGTCGTGCGGCTCGGCATGGACCACCCAACCGGGCAACAGCTCGGCGCCTCCTGACACCGTGCCGCAATACATGGGCGTGGTCGTGTCGAGCAGCATCAGCCAGTCCGGCGCCTCGATCGGCGGCAATACCACGTCGATCGTGGTCGTGCAGACGCAGCCCGGTTACGCGTCGAGTCCCGGCAAGCCGGGAACGGGGACGGTGATCGCGGTCTACTGTCCGTAAGGATGGGCGAGCGGGACGGAGGCAACTCCGTCCCGCTTTCTACGCTCGTCGCGTCGCGCGGATGTGATCGGCGACACGGATTGCTTGCGCGACGATCGTCAGGCCCGGATTGACCGCGGCCGACGAGGGGAAAAACGACGCGTCGACGACGAAGAGGTTGTCGATGTCGTGAGTGCGGCAGTACGGGTCGAGGACCGATTCGGCGGGGTTGGTGCCGAATACCAGCGTGCCGCATTGGTGCGTGGTGTTCTTCGACTTGTGCGAGTGCGTCACCACGATCCAGAAGCCGAGATCGCCGAGGATGCGCTTGGTTTCGTGCACCAGCTCGCGGTGCGCCGTGATGTTGTTCGGCCGGTAGCGCAGGCGAACTTGTCCGTTCGATTCGATCGTGACCCTGTTGTCGTCGCGCGGCAGGTCTTCCGTCATCGCCAGCCAGTCGACGCCTCTCGCCACCCACGCATCGTAAATCCACAATGGCGCTTGCGGCACGACCGTCTGCGCCATGACGCCGTGCGTGCGGCCCTGTGACTGGATCTGGCCGAGCGGATACGTCACGCGCCGGCCCTTCAAGTAGAAGTCGTTGATCGCCACCGTCTTCTGAAACACGGTGTCGTTGATTCGAAACGGGTGAAACCCCTGCATCATCGTCGCCAGGTGCGCCATGTAGCGCCTGCCGACCAGCCCCGAGGAGTTGGCGAGGCCATTCGGATGTCTGTCGGTCGCCGATCGCAACAGCAGCGCCGCTGAATTCACGGCGCCGCACGACACGATTACCAGCGGCGCGGCAATCTTCTCGACGGCGCCGCCGCGCTCGATCTCGACCGCTGCGATCTTCTTGCCACTGGCATCGGTCACGAGCCGGCGCGCCATCGCGTTGACCCACAACGTGACGTTCCCGGTCGCCGTCGCCGGTCTCACCGCGCAGACGTCGGCGTCGCTCTTTGCGTGAATCTTGCACGGGAACGAATTGCAGGTGTTGCAGAAGATACAGTTCTCGCGAAGGCCGAGCGGCAGCGGCGACGGGTGCAGGCCCAGCGCCTTCAGTTGCTCGACAATCGCGCCGACGGCCCTGGCGTGAGGCACCGGCGGAAACGGATACGGCTTGCGCGGGCCTTCGTGTGGATCCGCCCCTGCCTCGCCATGCACCTCGTAGATGGCTTCGGCGCGATCGTAGAACGGCGCCATCTCGTCGTAGCCGATCGGCCACGCCGGCGACATGCCGTCAGCATGCTGCGTCTCCAGGAAGTCCACGGGACGCAGCCGATACATCACCGTGCCCCAGAACTTGGTGTTGCCGCCGACGCAGTAGTGCGTGTACGGACGGAACGGCCGCCCGGCTTCGTCGAGCCACGTTTCGGTGGTGCGGTAGCGAAGGTCCTTCCAGACCGCCACCGGGTTCCAGTTGTCATCCTCCTGCGGGATGAAATCACCGCGCTCGACGATCAGGATCTTCGCACCGCTGCCCGCGAGCTCGCGCGCGATGGTTCCTCCGCCCGCGCCGCTGCCGATGATGATGATGTCGAAAGTGTTCACAGCGACGAGTAGGTGTGATCCATCAACAGCTGATCTTCAATCGCGCGCTCGAGGCTCATCTGCGGTGGGCGGCCGGTATCGATCGAGTCTTTGAAATCGCGGTACATCGCCTGGTAACCGCGCATGTCCCGGAAGCCCGGGAAGATGATGCGGGGGATTCCCTCTCCGCGAACCAGCATCACCGCGCCGTTCGATTCGAACGTGATGACGCCCTTGCGGCCCATCAGCTTGGAAAGGCGCAGGCCTTTCAACAGCGACGGAATCTCGCGCGAATAGTACAGCGAGCCGACCGCGCCGTTGTCGTAGGTGAACGACACCATCATGCTCTTGACGCGCCTGTCAGGACCTTCGCGTGACGGCGCCGGGCGGTAGCCCTGGATGGCTGTGATCTTCGGCCCGAGGCTCGCGGCCAGGTGCAGCCAGTGGATGCCTTCTTCGAAGAACGCATCGCCGCCGGCCATCGATTCGTCGTTGCGCCAGTCGTCGGCCGTCTTCAGCCGCTTGACGATGCTGGAGAAGTGGCCGAACACCATCTCACCGATCACGCCATCGGCGAGCAGCCGGCGGAGCGTGATGGCGAGCGGCTTGTAGTGATCGTTCTCGCCGACCAGGACCACGCGCTTCGCGAGATCGCGCGCCTCTCGCACCGTTTGATAATCGCCCGTCGTCGGATATGCGGGTTTCTCGACGAGCACGTGCTTGCCGGCCGATAGCGCCTGCAGCGTCAGGTTGAGGTGAAATGTCGGCGGCACCGCGATCACGACCGCGTCGATGTTCGGATCCTTGATCGCGTCCGCATAGTCCGAATAGCTGCCCGTGCCCCGATACTCCCCGCAGAACTTCTCAGCCTTGGCCTTGTCGCGGCTGGCATAGCCGCACACGATCTCGCTCCTGAAGCGCTTCAGGTTGCGGCTGTGCACGCGTGTGATGAAGCCGCAGCCGAGAAAGGCGATGCGGAGAGGTGAAGGCATCGGAGGAAACCATCATAAGCAATCCCGGCCGGAGGCCGGGCAAGAAACGCTTTACCGCCGGCGCAAGACGATGGTTGCCTGCGTCGTGGCATCGGGGACGACGGCCACGCCGCTGCTGGTGACGTCGGTGCGGTCCTGGCGGATCGCGGCGACTTCCCACTCGAGGCCCAGGGCCCGCAGTTGCAGCTGCCGTGTGCCGAAGAGATTGTCGATGCGAAACGAGCCGTCGGCAGCGGCCGGTGCTTCATCAACGCTGATCGGATTGACCTCGACGCCATCGTGAATCCACGACGCGCCGACGATCACGCCTGCGAGCGGCGGCAGGTCGCCCTTGTCGGTGACGATTCGACCCGCGATGATCCCGGTCGGCATCAACTGGAGCCGCGCCTCGTAACTGTCCTCGATGAAATCGACCACTTCGAATGCGGCCCATCGCTTGTCGCGGGACGCCGCGCGCGCCGAGACGAAGTACCGCCCCGGCAGCACGCCCTTGATAGTGCCGACACCTTCGGCGGAGAGATCGACGGACCGCACAAGGAGCGGCGACTGCCGCAGGACCGACACGGCGATGTCGGAGAGGGTTGCATCAGCCGGTGGCACGACGACGGTGAGCGTGTTTTCGTTGATGCGCGGCACGGTGATCGTCAGGCGATCGGTCACCTTGCCGGCAACGAGCTCGACGCCGGTGGCGTCTTCCCATGACAGGCCGCCGGGGTAGTAGACGATTGGCGGGCGCAAGCCGCCGGGCACCGGTGGAATCTCGACTTCGAGACGCCACTCGCCGGCGGGCAGGTTGACCAGCTCAAAACGTCCTTCCGTATCCGTGACCGTAGGCGTCACCAGTGCAAACGTCGGCTCGCCTTTCATTCCCCGGCCCAGCCGCACACTGGCGCGCGTCACCGGCCGCCCATCGAACGTCAGCACCTGCCCGCGTGCGATCGCGCC
>JAYWEJ010000271.1:0-3181 GCA_043779345.1 Acidimicrobiia bacterium
GCTCAAGATCAGACATGGCTGACTGCAATTCTAGGCCCATACGGCCAAATCCTATAAGTAATTGAGTCGCATCTACTTAGGCTTGAGTGCTGTGATCCGATGCGGCGAGTTCGTAAGATTTTCCGACAGGAGATCGAATGCCGTGGAGGTATTTTGGAGGCGGGAAACGCCCCTGACGTGGATACCTGTAGGCATCAATCCATCATCACGCCGCGAAACCGGCCCGAAAGTGAGCACTGCCGCATCAAAAAGCGATGAAACCTCCTGGTGAAGTGGAGAAGTGATGGCGGGAGTTGAAACTGAGGGAAGCGAATTATCTAACTTGCTGATGACGCGCGACTTCTGATGCTAACTCTGACTCGCGAGCAAGCAATTCTTCAACGTTGTGGCCAAGATCCTCCGCGAGGTCTTCGCGGACACCAATCGCCTCAAACATTTCTGCCGCTTCGCGCCAACACCGGCTAGGGCCTTTGGATCTCTCAGTTGCCATTTCTGTTTAGCAATGGCTTTGCTCTTTCGATAACGACCAATAGTGATGGCGATCGGACGCACCTTAATGATCTTCGGCATCACGAAGACGTCCGCGATCACCGCGTCGTCACCAAAGCGACAGACGCCTTGCTGGTGATAAACACACCCAAGTCTGTGGGGGCCCCGTCCCCAGTGAAGCACAGCCATAGTTAGGAAGGCGGCAGCATAGCGCGAACAGGCTCAAAACGGGATCAGTTTGGGCTTTTGAGGCTCGCGGTGTGCTCTGCAGAAACTGACTAACGGGAGTTTTCTGGCCTGAATTGGTGCCGGGGGCGGGAATCGAACCCGCACGAGGGGGTTACCCTCTCAGGATTTTAAGTCCTGTGCGTCTGCCAGTTTCGCCACCCCGGCGACTGAAACTTGAGAGTTTAAGGCCCAAAGTTTAACGTTTAAAGTTGCAAGACTTCGACTCAACTTCAAACTGGAAACTCAACTTTAATCTTTAAAGTTTGGACTTTTGACTTTCAGTGCACAAGCGTCGACACCCTCGGTCCGCCCATCACCCGAGAGATCATTTCCGTGAGGGCCGCCTCGTCGAGCGCGAATGGGCCGGCGCTGACGGTACCGAGCTGCATCTCGAGATGCAGCAGCACGCCGCCCTGGTCGGGGCTCACGATCCAGCTGAAGCCGCGCAGCGACACTTCCGGCGCGACGCCGCCGGGATTGTTGACGCGCTCGATGGCGAGCAACATGCCTTCGATCAGCCGCTTGACCTCGATATCAGTCCATGAGGCCGCGTCCGTATCGACACCAGCAATCCGCTCCGTCGCCGCGTCCTGACGTCCTCTCACCCACACATCCACTTCGACCATGTCTGCTATCGATCCTTCCACATTGGCGGGCGCTTTTCGAGCCACGCGCTCACGCCTTCGACCGCGTCCTCGGTCTCGAGCAATCCAGTCAGATAATCACGCTCGGCGCGATCGAGCGCCGGCTCGGCCTGCGCGCGCAGCGTCGCTCTCGCCGCCGTGACCGCGTGTGACAGCGCGATCGCCGAATGCGGCGCGAGGTTCGCGTCAAACCACGCCGTGGCCGCGTCGAGCAGGCCCGCCTGCGGCGCCACCATCGAGAGCAACCCCGCGTCGTGCCAGTATCTCGCGTCCTGGGTCTGCCCGGTGACGATCGCGCGCGTGGCGCGCGAGGCGCCGACCCGCAACGGCAGCAGCGCCGCCGCCGCCGGCGGAAATGCCGCCAGCCGAATCTCGGGCAGGCCGAACGTCGCCGTGTCGAGCGCGATGATGTCGTCGCACGCCACCGCCAGCTCGAAGCCGCCGCCCAGGCAGCGGCCTTCGACGAGGGCGGCCGTCGGGGCCTGGAACGCCAGCAGCCGCTTGATGATGCGATGCGTCTCCGGCAGGACCGTCCGCATCATCTCCGGCGTGTGTTCCTGGATGCGCGCGCCGTAGGAAAAGTGGCCGTCACGGCCCTCGAGCGTCAGCCACTTGATGCCGCGCTGGGATTCGAGCGCGTGCAGCTGCTCGCCGAGCGCGCGCACCAAATCGAGCGACAGCAGGTTGCCGCGCCCGCCCCCCAGGACTAGTCGTCGCCAAGCCCCGTCGCGCGCGGCCACGACCTCGACAAGCCGGTTCCCGGCTCCCGGTTCCCGGCTCCCGGTCATTCGAGCACCGCCGGATCGGTCGAGGGCGCGTCACAGGCAAAGCCGCGACAGACATACACCGTCGCCTTGCCGTCAATCATCTTCATGCCGGCGATCCACGGCATGTGTGCGGCGATCGCGGCCTGGTCCCCAGGATCGACGCGGGTGATGACCGCGAACGGGCGGTACTTCTTATTGGCCGCCGTCCACAGCGCTGCGGTCTCCGCCGAGTCACGCGGGCCGACGATCACGATCTGCTGCCCCTCCGCGATCGACATCGACAGTGCCGCGGCCATGTACGGCACCGCGCGGCCCTGGTCCTCGAGCCGCCCGCCGAACGACGCGATCGCGTCAGCGGCGCGATCGGTGTAGGCGCGCTCGCCCGTCAGGTGCCCCAGCGTCAGCAGGTTCATCGCCGACACCGACGTCGGCGCCGGCTCCGCGCCGTCGTAGTCCTCTTTCATTCGCACCAGCACGGACGGGTCAGCACCGGTCGTGCTGAACCAGCCGCCGCTGCCTTGGTCCCAGAACAGCTCATCCTGCCGAGCCTGGAGCTCTCGCGCCCATCCGAGCCACTGTGGATCGCCCGACGCCTGGAACACTTCGAGCACGCCGAAGATCAGATACGCGTAGTCTTCCGCATAGCCCTCGATGGCCGCATCGCCGGCGCGGTACCGACGCAGCAGCGTGCGGTTCTCGGCGTTCCACATCGTGCCGCGAATGAAGCCGGCCGCCGCGATGGCCGTTTGCAGATGCCCGGCGGTCGGGTTCTCAACGTTCTCCTGGCCGAGCGCATGGCCGCCAAGCACGCGCGAGGCGCGCGCGAACGCCGCGATCATGAGTCCGTTCCATGCCGTCAGCACCTTGTCATCGAGCAGTGGCCGCGGGCGAAGCTCGCGAGTGTCGAACAAGATCTGCCGCGAGCGCAGCAGCGACTCCGCGACTTCCAGCGGCGCCTTGCCTGTCGCTTTCGCGATGTCGGCGATCGACTGCGCGGTGTGGAGCAGGTTCTTGTTGACGAACTCATGCTGCGGATCGAACGGCGCGTTGCCG
>JAYWEJ010000272.1:0-7528 GCA_043779345.1 Acidimicrobiia bacterium
GACCTCCTTGCGGACCCTCGGCTGACGCAAATCATCGGGCCGTACCGGCTGCTCCGGCAAGTAGGCGAAGGCGGTATGGGGGAGGTGTGGCTGGCCGAGCAGACCAAGCCCGTTCGCCGCCAAGTTGCGATCAAGGTAATCAAGGCCGGAATGGACACGGCCGAGGTCGTGGTGCGTTTCGATGCCGAGCGCCAGGCGCTGGCCATGATGGCTCACCCAGCCATCGCCCGGGTGTTCGATGCCGGCGCGGCACCGAACGGCCGCCCGTACTTCGTGATGGAGTACGTGCGCGGTGAACCGATCACGACCTATTGCCAACGTCACAAGGTCTCTGTCGCCGATCGCCTCGCGCTCTTCATGCAGGTATGTGAAGGCGTCCAGCATGCGCATCAAAAAGGGGTCATCCACCGCGACCTGAAGCCCTCGAACGTTCTGATCGCCTTGCAGGACGAAAAACCAGTACCGAAAATTATCGACTTCGGTGTCGCCAAGGCAACGACGCAGACGTTGACCGACAACCCGCTGTTCACCCAGTTTGGACAAATCATCGGCACGCCTGAGTACATGAGCCCCGAGCAGGCCGAGAATACCGGCCTCGACATCGACACGCGAACCGACGTCTATGCGCTCGGCGTCATTCTGTATGAGCTCCTGACCGGTTCTCTGCCGTTCGACTCGAAGACCTTGCGATCCAAAGGACCCGAAGACCTTCGGCGGATGATTCGAGAGGTGGACCCCCAGCGGCCCAGTCAGCGTATCAGCGTGCTTGCGGCGGCGCCGGATGCCGATCAGTCGTTTCGAGCGGAGGCCCCCCGCGCGGTCAGCCGTTTGCGAGGCGACCTCGATTGGATCACCCTGAAGGCGCTCGAAAAGGATCGCACGCGGCGCTACGGCGCGGCCTCCGATCTCGCGGCGGACCTCCGCCGGCATCTCGACTTTCAACCCGTGAACGCGGGACCGCCAAGCCAGGTCTATCGGCTCAAGAAGTTCGTGCGCCGCAACCGCATCGGCGTGGCCGCAGCGGCGACGCTGGTCGCGCTGCTGGCGTTCCTCGCGGCGACGATGACGGTACAGGCGCAACGCATTACCCGCGAGCGCGATCGAACCGCGCAGGAAGCCGTGCGCGCAAATCGAGAAGCGTCGGCAGCCAGGCAGGTTTCAGATTTTCTCGTCGGGTTGTTTGTGGTATCCGATCCGAGCGAAGCGCGTGGCAACGCGCTGACCGCGCGCGAAGTGCTCGATAACGGCGTCGGCCGCATCGAAAAGGACCTGATCGATCAGCCCGAGATCCAGGCGCGGTTGATGGAGACGATGGGGACTGTCTACACGAATCTGGGCCTTTATCGGCAATCCGAAACCTTGCTGCGCCGGGCCGTGGAAACCAATCGGAAGACGCTCGGCGGCGAGCACCCGACCACGCTGAAGTCGCTGCACCAACTCGCCGATCTGCTGTGGCATCAAGGCCGCCAGAACATCGCCGAGCAGCCCCGCTATTTTGCAGAAGCCGAGCGCACCTATCTCGAGGTGGACGCGGGCCGCCGCAAAGTGCTCGGAGAATTGCACCCCGACACGCTCAAGGTCGAGACCGACATCGCCAGTCTGTACAGCCTGCAGAAGCGTTTTGACGAAGCCGAAGCGCTGGCGCGCAAGTCGCTGGATTTGCAGACACAAACCCTCGGCGCGGAACATCCGGACACGCGCATCTCGCGAGTGACGCTGCAAAACATCTATTTTCAGCAGGGACGCTTTGCCGACGCAGAGACCATCGCCCGTCAGGTGCTCGAGTCGTCACGGCACCGCGTCGGTGAGGATCATCCAGAGACGCTGACTGACATGCACAACCTGGCAACAATCGTTGATGCCTTCAAGCGCTACGACGATGCGGAAGCGATCTACCTGAAGACGATCCAAGGCAAGCTCAAGGTCTATCCGCCCGGGCATCCTTCAACCAGCCGCAGCATGCAGCGCCTGGTGTCGATGTACGATCGCTGGGGCAAGCCGCAGAAGGCGGCCGAGTGGCGCGCGCGGTTGCCGGTAGCGAAATAAACATTCTCGAACACCACTCAAGTTTTCGAAAGTATCGTCTGTTGCTTCCGTATCAAGCCTTTGTCTCCTGCGTCTCGGGCTTTCTGATCCTGGCGGCCAGCACCCACAGTGCGGCGCAATGGAAAGAGGCCGCGCCGGGATACGCGTTCGTTTTTCCACGGGATCATGCGAGCCACCCGGACTTCAAGATCGAGTGGTGGTACTACACCGGCAACCTCAAGACCGCCGACGGCCGCCGCTTCGGGTACCAGGTGACGTTCTTCCGCGTCGGCATCGATCACACGCCGGTGAATCCGTCGACGTGGGCGGTGCGCGATCTGTACATGACGCACCTCGCCGTCAGCGATGCGCAAGGCAGCCGATATCGCTTCGCCCAAAAGCTGACACGCGGCGGCCCGGGACTGGCGGGCGCGAAGGTCGATACGTATTACACGTGGAATGAGGATTGGTCGGCAGGACTAACCGGGACCGGGCAGCAACACGCCTTGAAGGCTTCCGACAAACAGGTTGGGATCGATTTGCTGCTTGATGAAGGCAAGCCTCCCGCCATTCACGGCCTCAACGGCATCAACCAGAAGGGCGCGCGCGAAGGCAACGCCTCGCACTACTACTCGCTGACGCGGATGCCGACCCGTGGCACCTTGACGATCGACGGCGAGCGGTTCACGGTCAGCGGCCAGAGCTGGATGGATCACGAGTTCAGCACCAGTTTCCTCGAGCCCGAGCAGCGCGGCTGGGACTGGTTCTCGATCCAGCTCTCCGACAATCGCGAGCTGATGTTGTATCGGATGCGCCGTGCCGACGGCTCGCACGATCCGCGATCGAGCGGCACGCTGATCGACGCGGCCGGCAAGACCACGCACCTGTCGAACGGCGACTTCACGCTGACGCCGGGGCGCTCGACGTTCACGTCGAAAAACGGCGCCGTGTATCCGACGGAATGGACGATCGCAGTTCCGGCTCACAAAATTGCGCTGACCGTGACCACGCCGCTGGCGGATCAGGAGCTGTCGCTCGTCCAATCGACAGGCATCGCGTATTGGGAAGGAATAATCGATGTGGCCGGCCGGTCAGGCAGCCAGGCAGTCACCGGGGCTGGCTACCTCGAGATGACGGGGTATCACGGCAGTCTTGGGCGAATCTTCCTCGGGTCTTGAGTCTTGGGTCTTGAGTCTTGGGTCTTGAGGTCTTGAGGTTTTGAGGTTTTGAAATGCGCGTAGCGGTCGTGGGCGCGGGAATCGCCGGATTGTCCGCCGCGCGGGCGCTCACCGATCGGAATCACACCGTAACACTCTTCGAACGAGCACGCGTCGCGGGCGGACGCGTCGCCACGCGCACCAGCGGCCCGATCGAGCTGCCGCGCGGGCTTGCCGGGGAAGTCGCGTTCGATCACGGCGCGCAGTACTTGACCGTTCGCGATCAGCGCTTCTCCGAGCTCGCCGCCGAATGGGAGCGCGATCGCGTGATCGCGAAATGGACCGGCCGCATTGTCTCGTTCGACGGCGAAGGCTGGGAAGACGTCCCCGATGCAACCAGCCGCTATGTCGGCACGCCAGGCATGAGCGCAATCGCGACCGCGCTCGCCGTCGGCCTCGACATCGAGCACGGCACGAAGATCGAGTCCATCGATCAGCTGCTGGAGGAATTCGATCGCGTGATCGTCGCGGTCCCTGCCGATCGCGCGCGCCACTTGATCGGACACATCCCTGCCCTCGCCGCGAAGATCGACGGCGTCCGCATCAAGCCGAACTGGACCGTGATGGCGGCGTTCGAGGAGCGCGTGGCCGCTCGCTTCGACGCGGCGTTCGTCAACGGCAGCCCGCTCGGCTGGATCGCGCGCAACACCTCGAAACCCAAGCGCAACTGGCAGATCGATTGCTGGGTGCTGCACGCCACCAGCGCCTGGAGCGAAGCGCACGCCGACGATCGCGCCGACGATGTCGGCTCGTTCCTGATGGAAGCGTTCGACGATCTGATCCCGGCGGGATTGCCGCGAGCCTTCTTCGCGACCGTGCATCGCTGGCGATCGGCGCTGGCGGATCCGCCGCTCGCCGCCGGCGCTATTCACGACCCTGAATCGCGAATCACGGTGTGCGGAGACTGGTGCCGCGGATCTCGAATTGAAGATGCGTACGTGAGCGGACTCGAGGCGGCTGACTACCTGACTACTCTTCCTTAGCCGGTTTCTTCTTATTCGGCTTCACGACCCGGCCCCGCTCGCCCCCGGTCCATCGCATCTGGATCAGGGTGCCCAGCGCGCCGAGCCCGAACCACGCCCATGGCAGCCATCGCATGCCGGGCGCCGGGCTGAGGGGATACGCCACCCAGATGTCGCCGGCCGCCGCCGCCGCCAACGGTCCGCTGTCGCCCATGATCGCCAGCCCGCCGACCAGCATCGTCCAGGCACCCGCGTAGGCGGTGCCGAGGATGATGACGTAGCGCTGCAGCCAGGTCGCGACGACCGCGCCGGTCACCGAAAACAGGATCACGACCGCCGGGTGCGGATCGCCTTCGATCTGCGTCCAGATCACGTTGACCAGCAGCGCGCCGATGCCGGCGCCGACCAGCGCGACGCCCACGAAATACGCCGCCAGCAGCAAGGCCGCGCCGGCGATTCCGCCGACGATGGCGCCGATCACCATCGGGGTGGTGTCGGTGCCGCCAAACACCGAGCTCGCCGCCAGCGCGCCGATGATGAAGCCGAACACACCGAGGACGACTTTGAAGAGTCGATAGCCGAGGAAGCACGCGAGGAAACCGCCGGCGAGCAGGATGGCGGCCGCCGGCACCTGATACGCGGCAGGCAACATGGGGGTTGCCGCCGATTCTACACTTCTCTGCGGCCGTCCATCGCCTTACCGACCGAGAGGTCGTCGGCGTACTCCAGATCGGAGCCGACCGGGATGCCGGTCGCGATCCGCGTCACCCGCAGGCCGAGCGGCTTGAGCAGCCGCGCCAGGTAGATCGCCGTCGCCTCGCCTTCGACGGTCGGGTTCGTCGCCAGGATCACTTCCTCGACGCCGCCGCCGGCGATGCGGGCGAGCAGGCCCTTGATCTTGAGATCGTCAGGGCCGACGCCCTGCAGCGGCGAGATCGCGCCCATCAGCACGTGATAGAGGCCGCGGAACCCGCCAGTGCGATCGACCACGCTGACGTTCTGCGGCTCTTCGACGACGCAGATGATGCGGCGATCGCGTCCGTCATCGCAGCACAGCGGGCAGGGATCGGCGTCGGTGATGTTGTTGCAGATCGAGCAATAGGTGACGCGATCCTTGACGTCGCGGATCGCCTGGCACAGCCGGTCGGTGTCTTGGCGCGGCGTGCGCAGGATATGGAAGGCCAGCCGCTGCGCGCTCTTCGCGCCGACGCCGGGGAGCTTCTTGAGTTGTTCGACGAGCTCCTGCAGGGATCCGGGCAGCGACATTACATTCCGGGGAGGCGCAGGCCGCTCAGCAGGCCGCCCATCTTCTGCTTCATCGCTTCGTCCACCTTGCGGTGGCCGTCGTTGATCGCGGCCAGGATCAGGTCCTGCAGCATCCCGACGTCATCCTTCGAGACGACTTCCGGATCGATCGTGATCCTCTGCAGGTGCTTGTGGCCGTTGATCGTGACGGTGACCATGCCGCCGCCGGCGGTCGCCTGCACGACCAGCTCGGACATCTCACGCTGCAGGCGCTCCTGCATCTCCTGCGCCTGCTTCATCATGTCGCCCAGGCCCATCTACCTCTCCTCGATCGTGGTCTTGTCGACCGGGAAAATCTCGAGCACGGCCTGCACCGTGGAATTCGCCATCGCTTCCGCTTTTAGTTCTTCGGGCGATGATTTCTGCGACGGCGCGGTGGCGATCGGCAGTGCCGGCGCTGGTGAAGGCTGCGTTCCTGCATCGGCGACCGCAATCGAAACGGGCACCGCGCGCCCGCCGACTTTCTCGGCGATCTGCTGCAGCCACGCCTTCTGCTCGTCGCACTGGCTCTTGGCGTTCTTCTGATTGGGCAGGAAGGTAAAGACGATGCCCGCGGCGCTCGCATCAATCCGAAACGCCGACGCCACTACCAGATTATAAAAAGTGGATTTCGACGCCTTCAATTCCGCGAGGAAGCGATCTTTGAAACTCGTGTCGGCGCCACCAATAGGCGCCGGAGCCGGCGGAGCCGCGACAGGTTTCGCAACCGTTGGAACACTTGGAACGCTTGCAGCCCTTGGCACCACACCCTTTGCAACGCTTGGAACCGTTGGAACCCTTGCAGACCCTGAGAGCAACTCGCTGAGCGGCACTAACTTGCGAAGATGCATCAGCCGGAGCATCGCCATTTCAAGGTTGTAGCGCGGCTGATCGGAAACCCGCACTTCCTGCTCCGCCTTCGTCAGCAGATCGAACGCGCGCAGCAGATCCTCGCGCGACCACTGCCCTGACATGGCGGCGAGGCGCTCCCGTTCGGAGTCGGCCGCGACGTCGGGATCCGACGCGCGCCTGGGATCGACGGACAGGATCAGGAGATCGCGCGTCGCCCGCGCCAGCTCCCGGCACAGCAGCCGCAGGTCGTAGCCGCGCTCGATGGCGCGCTCGACGAGCGCGAACGCCGACGGCGCGTCCTCCGTCGAGACCGCATCGAGCAGGTCGAACACCAAATCGCGGCCGACCAGCCCCAGCACCGTGACCACGTCGTCGACGACGATGTGGTCGCCGGCAAAGGCGCGGACCTGATCGAAGGCGCTCAGCGAGTCGCGCATGCTGCCCTCGCCGGCGCGGGCCAGCAGCATCAATCCTGCATCCGGAATCTCGATCTTCTCTTCGCCCGCGATCATCCGCAGCCGTTCGGCGACGGTCTTCCCCGAGATCATCTTGAACTCGTAGACCTGGGATCGCGACAGCACGGTGTCGGGGATCTTGTGCTGCTCGGTCGTCGCCATCATGAAGACGACGTGCGGCGGCGGCTCTTCGATCGACTTGAGGAGCGCATTGAACGACGACGCCGATAGCATGTGGACTTCGTCGATGATGAAGATTTTGTAGCGGTTGCGGACCGGCGCGATGGCGAGTCCTTCGATGACGACCTCGCGGACGTTATCGACACCGGTGTGGGTGGCGGCGTCGATCTCGAGCACGTCGATGTCGCGGCCCTCGGCGATCTCGACGCACGCGTCGCACTCGCCGCAGGGTTCCGGTGTCGGCCCCTTCTCGCAGCTGAGCGCGCGCGCCAGGATGCGCGCCGTCGTCGTCTTGCCGCAGCCGCGCGGACCTGAAAACACGAACGCCTGCGCGATGCGCTTGCTCTTGAGCGCGTTCTTCAGCGTGCGCGTAACGGCTTGTTGACCGAGGACGTCTTCGAACCGTTGCGGGCGCCACTTGCGGGCGAGAACTTGGTAGGCCATTAGAAACTCGGCCCGGAGGTCCTCAACACATCACGGAAACGACTTAGCGCTGCTGCCTTCCGGCCCTGACGCGATTCGCCGCCCTGAGATTGCCGAGGTTCCGAGCCGA
>JAYWEJ010000273.1:0-7522 GCA_043779345.1 Acidimicrobiia bacterium
GACTCCGTCCGCGTAAAGGCAAACAACGGCAGGGGTTATCGGGATAGGATTCACGCTCAATGGCCACACTCGTTCGCCGCCTCGGCCTGTTGAGTTCGATCGGCCTCGTCATCGGCATCACCATCGGCGGCGGCATCTTCCGGACCCCCGCCAGCATCGCGGCGCGCGTGCCCGATCCGGTCTTCATGATGGGGGTCTGGGTCCTCGGCGGATTGATCGTCCTCTGCGGCGCGCTCGCGTTCGCCGAGCTCGCCGCCTCGATGCCCGAGACCGGCGGCATGTATGTCTACCTGCGCGAGGGCTGGGGTCCGCAGTACGGATTTCTGTACGGATGGGCGCAGCTCGTCCTGATTCGCGCCGCTGCCCTCGGCGGCATTTCGTCGGTGTTCGGCGAGTACTTCCTGCGCGTCATCGGGCAGGACCCGGCGGTCCATCCACGGATGGCCGACGCGCTCGCCGCCGGCGCGATCCTCTTCGCCGGCGCCACCAACATCGTCGGCGTGCAGCTCGGGGCGCTCTTCGCCGGCATCTCGACGATCGCGAAGTTCGGCGCGCTGACGCTGTTGGTGCTGGCCTCGTTTGCGATGGGCGGCGGCGTCGGCGCCTCGTTCGAGAACTTCGCGTCGACGGGTACGGCGGTCGATGCCGGCCTGTTTGGGCTGGCGCTGATCTCGGTGATGTGGGCCTACGACGGCTTCGCCGATCTCACGTTCGCCAGTGGCGAGGTCAAGGATCCGCAGCGCAACCTGCCGCGCGCGATCATCGTCGGCACGCTGCTGATCATCGTGATCTATCTCACCGCCAACGCCGCCTACCTCTATATCAATCCGATCGGCGTCCTGGCGAAGTCGCGGCTGGTCTCCGCCGACACGATGGGCGCGCTGTTCGGGCAGATCGGGGTGTCGTTCGTGTCGGTGATCGTGATGATCTCGACGTTCGGATCGCTGATGGGCAGCATGCTCGCCTCGCCGCGCATCTTCTTCGCCATGGCCGACGACAAGCTGCTGTTCGAGCCGATCGCGCGGGTCCATCCGAAGTGGCAGACGCCGCACATCGCCATCTCGCTGGCCAGCGTGCTCGGCGTGGCCATGGTGATGACGCAAACCTTCGAGCAGCTGACCGACACGTTCGTGCTGGCGATGTGGCCGTTCTACGCGCTGAGCGTGGCCGCCATCTACACGCTGCGCCGCTCGCAGCCGAACTTGCATCGGCCGTACCGCGTCATCGGGTATCCGGTCGTGCCGGCGGTGTTCATCGCCGCGGCGATCTATCTGGTCGGCAATGCGTTGTATGCAGATCAGACGTGGCGGACGATCGGGACCTTTGCCGTCGTCCTGCTCGGCTTGCCCGTCTATTACGCGTTCTTCAGCAAGCGCTAAAACATCCGCGACTGGCAGCCGTCGACGACGACGGTGGTGCCGCTGATCCAGCTGGCCTGCGGCGACGCGAGAAACGCGATCGCCGCGCCGACTTCCGCGGTCGTGCCAAACCGCCCGAACGGCAACTCCTGCTTGATGAACTTCGCGATCCCGTCCGGGTCGCTCTGCTGCCGCTTCCACCACGATCCGCCTTCGAACAGGATCGATCCCGGCGCTACCGAGACGACGCGGATCTGATCCTTCGCGAGTTGCTGCGCCAGCGACTTCGTGAGGCTGATTTCCGCAGCCTTGACCGCGTTGTAGGTCATGCGGCCGCCCGATTCGCGGCCGAAGATCGACGAGATGATGACGATGGCGCCGCCGCCGCGGCTGCGGATGTGTGGCACGGCCAGGCGCGACATCCGAACGGCGGGAAACAACGTCTGATCGAACGCCTCCTGCCAGTCGGCATCGGTGGTCGCCTCGAGGTCGGCGCCCCTCGCGAGCCCGATGTTGTTGACCAGCACGTCGATGCCGCCGAACTCACGCGCCACCGCATCGACGACGGTCTTGCAGCCGGCCTCGGTTGAGAGATCGGCCACGGCATAGGCGGCCCTGGCCCCGGAGGCAGCGGCCTTCCGTACTGATTCGGCCGCCTTCTTGAGAGCATCCTCGCCACGCGCACAGATGAGCACGTGCGCGCCCTCGGCGATCAACGCGTGCGCGGCGCCTAACCCCAACCCGCGGCTGCCACCCGTGACGATCGCAACCTTGCCTGCTAATCCGAGATCCATCCTTAGCGCCCCGTGAGGTCGTTCAGTTTCCAGTCGAACTCGTGGAAGACCATTCGAAACGTGTTCTTGCGGAGAAACTCCGATTCGTTCGGCACCAGCACCGGATCGATCAGCGCCAGCACGCTGCGCTCGATCGGGCTGCGGGTCGCGTAGGCGGCGGCCGCGCGGTCCGCCAGCGACTTCGTGAAGATCGGCTCGCGCCACGAGAACAGCGGATTGACCGACAGCCGTTCGTTTGGGATATCGACGAAAACCAGGGTCCGGTTCACCACCAGCTCGCTAGCCATGGTCTGGAGCTGGGAATCGAGACGCGGGGCGACGTAGGCTTCGCTCTTCAATCGAGGACCGCCGACGGCGCCGCGGCCAAGGGCCAACAGCGCGCGCGCGTCGTTGAATTCGCCGATGACGTCTTTCTCGAGCGTGTCGAGCGTGATCAGCCGGCCGGCGGCTCGGAATTGGCGGCGCTCGAACGCGCCGGGGATTTGCCGGATGCTGTTCGGCGGATAGTCCGGCGACTTGCCCCGGATTGGATACGCGTCGATCACCGTGCGCAACACGAACGCGTTATAGGCGTTGATCCAATAGGCGAGCTGGCGGTCGGGCGCCCAGCCCCTGAGCGTGTCGGGCGCCACCTCGCCGAGCGCCTGCACGTAGCGATCGAGCTTGGCGCGCTCCTGCCTGAGCGCGAAGTAATAGACCAGGCCGTCGCGCACGTAGATGTCGAGGATCTCCTCGTACGGGCGATGCAGGGCATCGACATCGGCGGGCGTCGGCGGTGGTTGCTGGCCGGCGGCCGCCGGCACGAACAGCGACGCGCCACTCATCGCGACCGCGATGAGAACGGCTGTGACACACACTTTCATGTTTTACAGTGCGGCAAGAAACCCGGTGAGCGCGGCGTTGAATGCTTCGGGCTGCTCGAGATTGGCGAGATGCCCGGCGCCGGGAATGATTACCAGCTTGGCGCCGCGGACCGCGCTGGCGATCCGCCGCGACTCCTCCACTGGAATCATCTCATCTTCGGCGCCGGTGATCACCAGCGTCGGCACCGACACTTGAGCTAGCAGCGGCGTCGAGTCGGAGCGGTGCATCATGCGATGGATGGCGCTGCGGACCGCGATCGGCGACTGCTGCTTGATCAGGCGCCGCACCGTCGCTTCGACGTCCGGTCTCGTTTCGTGCGTGGTCTTGCCGAGCAGCTTCGGGATCATGTCGCGCGCCACCCCGGAGGCGCCCTCGCGATCGACGAGCGCGAGCATGTTGCGGCGATTCGCGCGCGACTCCGGAGAATCCGCGCCGGCGCGCGTGTTGGCGAGCAGGAGGCCCTCGAACAGTTCCGGCGCCGCCTGATACAGCGCCAGCGCCGCGTAGCCGCCCATCGAGCAACCGCCGATCACCGCGCCCGTGACGCCGAGCTCCTGCAGCAGATCGACGACGTCATCCGCGTAGTCCGACACCGACAACGCGCTCAACGAGTCGAGCTCGGTGCTACCGCCGAAGCCGCGCAGGTCCGGCGTGATCAGGCGCCAGCCGGCGGGAATGCTCCGCATCTGCGGCTCCCACAGGTTCGCGCCGATCGGGAACGCGTGCAGCAGAACCAGCACCCGCAGGCTGCTGTTGCCTGGCGCCGAGTCGAGATACGCAATTGTCCGGGAAGAGATGTGACAGTACTGGCGCGTCATGCTGAGGTGAAGCGCATTGTACTGAGTTCAAAGTCGAAAGTTTAAAGTTTAAAGTTGAGTTTAAAGTTGAGTTTGAAGTTCAAATTTCAATGGCGCCGCCGAAACTCTTCAGGTGATCGCGGAAGGTGTAGTTCGGATCCGCGTGGCGTTTCGCGACGTAATTATCGAGAGCGAGCTGCGTCCTCAGCAGCTCTCCCTTCAGCAGCCGAACCGCCTGGGCGCCTTCGCGCGTGGCAATGTCCTTCGCCGTCTCGACAATCCGCGGCAGGTCCGCCGCCGTGACGACCACCACGCCATCATCGTCGGCGAACACATAGTCATCCAGGGTGACGGTGGCGTGCCCGACGTTGGCGGCCTCGAGCGCCGTGGCCACGCGGCGGCGCAGCTCGAGCGGACCGTTGGGACAGGTGCCGAGACTCCACACGCGCGCGCCAATCGCGGCAATCGCCGCCGTGTCGCGATGCGTGCCCCAGCAGATCGTTCCGGCGATGCCGCTCATGAAGGCTTCGCCGACGACGAGATCGCCGATGCAGCCTTCATCGGTCCTGCCGCCGTTGTCGATGACGAGCACGTCGCCCTTCCGCGATGCCGCGATCGCCTCGAGGAACACGTCGGTGCTGCCGGCATGGCGTGCCGGCCTGGCCGGGCCGGCGACCTTGCTGCCCGCGAAATTGCACCGCATCCACGCCGGGCCGACGCGAACCGGCAGCGCGAGCTGCACACACGCGTCGGCGATGAAGGGAGTGGTCCAGTCGAAATCAGCAAGGAGGTCGGCCATCCGTCAATCATGACGGAGCGCCGCCAGCGGATCAAAACGAAACGCTACATAACCTTGGACGGGATGTCACCTGATCGGTTGGTGCTTTGCACCAACGACTACCGTGGCAGGAACTGCCGGAAACATGTGGCAGAATCTGCTACCCACATGCAGGCCAAGCCTGTTTTTTGGTGCGCGCTGACCGTCCTGTTGGTCGGGGCCCTCGTTTTCACGGTTGGTGCCAGGCACCGATCAAGCGGTCACGGAGTGGCGGTTGGTGCCAGGCACCAATCCGAAGGTTTCGATCAGCCCGGCGCCGCCGCCTGGCACGATCTGCAACGCCGCATTCCACCTGATGGCGCGGACATGCCCGCGCTCTACGCGCAAGCCTCGGCTTCGCTGGCGCGCCTCCAGCGGTTTGCGTCGCGTATCAATCGCACCATTCCCGCGGCGCAGCCGGCCGCGCGGGTGTGGCTCGGCGACGATCGCGCGTCGACCGCCACGCTTCGCGATCGCAGCGCCGCCACCGGCATCCTCGACGCGTGGACGCCGCTCGGTCCGGGCAACATCGGCGGGCGCACGCGCGTCGTGCGTTTTCGTTCGACCAACCCCGCGACCCTGTTCGCGGCGGGCGTGTCGGGAGGCATCTGGCGCAGCCAGGACGCTGGCGCGTCGTGGCGGCCGATCGGAGAAGGCCTCACCAATCTGAACGTCAACACGCTGGCGATCGATCCGCAGCGTCCGGACGTGATGTACGCCGGCACCGGCGAGGGTTATTTCCGGGAAGAGATCCGCGGCACCGGGCTGCCGCTGCGCGGCGGCGGCGTGTTCGTGACGGACACCGGCGGTGTGAACTGGCGCCACCTCGACGCCACCGCGACGCCCGATTTCCATTGGGTCAACGATCTCGAGCTTGGCGTGAACGATCCGCGCCGCATCTACGCGGCCACCCGCACCGGCGTGTGGCGATCGCAGGATGCGGGGCTGACGTGGACGCGCCTCCTCTCGGTCACCGTCCGCGGCGGCTGCCTGGATCTCGCGCTGCGGCCCGATCGTGTGGAAGATGTGTTATTTGCGTCGTGCGGATCGTACGAGCGGGCGACCGTCTATCGATTCCCGCGCGCCGCCGACGCGGCCGATGTTGACATCGTGCTGCAGGAACAGCACCAGGGGCGGACGTCGCTCGCGATCGCGCCGTCGAACCCCAGCGTGATCTACGCGATGGCCGCGAGCAACGACGGCGGCCCCGGCGATAACTACCGCCAGGGCCTGCTCGGCGTCTATCGATCGTCCTCCGGCGGCGGCCCGGGAACGTGGCAAGCCCGCAGCACCAATCGCGACACCAACAAGCTCAACACGCTGCTGCTGACCAATCCGTACGGCGCAACGCTCGGCGACTGCAGCCCGGCGTCCCAGAACAACTTCACCAACATGGGTTGGTACATCAACGTCATCGCGGTCGATCCGCGCGATCCGGATCGCGTCTGGGCGGCCGGCGTGAGCTGGTTCAGATCGGAAGATGGCGGCCTTAACTGGGGCATGGCCGACTGGGGCTCGTCCGGTGTTCCCGCGTGGACGCACGTCGATCAGCACGCGATCACGTTCCACCCGCAGTACGACGGCGCCTCGAATCAGACGGCGATGATTGGCAACGACGGCGGCGTGTTCCGCACCGCCAATGCGCGGGCGGCGACCAAGCAGGGCCCGCTGGCGCCGCGCAGACGGGCATTCTGTTCGTCGAGCTGCAGTGGGCCACGCTGAGGCGCTCGATCGACACCGGACTCGTCATGCAGCCGGCCGTGACGGGCCTTGATCCCGTTCGCTCATCGACGCTCGGCCCGGAAGCCAATTACCTGTTCGTAACGCCGTTCACGATGGATCCCAACAATCCCAACCGGCTCTGGCTGGGCGGCGAGTATCTCTACCGGACCACCAACCTCGCCTCGTCGTGGTCGAAGGTCGGCGCCGCGATGCCCGATGAAGGGCTGGTGAGCGCGCTCGCGATCAGGCCCGGCGAAGCCACGCACCTCGTGGTTGGCACCCACAAGGGCGATGTCCTGTGGTCGCGCAACGCGACGAACAACGTCACCTCGATCACCTTCAATACGACGCGCCCGCGCAACGGCTGGGTCACCTCGATCGCGCACGACGAGCGCGCCGCCGGCGTGGTCTACGCCACCTACGGAAATTTCGGCGGCGCCCACGTCTATCGCAGCGCGAATTACGGGGAGACCTGGCAGCCGCTCCCCGGCAGCGGCAGCGGCACGCTGCCAGACATCCCGGTGCATTCGATCGTCGTCGATCCAGACGACTCGCAGCGGCTGTATCTCGGGACCGATCTCGGGGTCATGGTCTCGATCGACGGCGGCCGCACCTGGATGACCGAGGAGACGGGTTTCGGCCCGGCAGTGACGATGTGGCTGCAAGTTGTGAAGACGACGGAGGGACAGAAGTACCTGTTCGCCTTCACCCACGGCCGCGGCGCATGGCGGGTGAAACTTCCGTAAGTTTCAGTTTTTTCTACGTTTCAAGGCTTGCGCTTCGAGTCGCAGCCGCATATTCAGAATGATCGAGGCAAAGATCGCAGCGAGTTGATCGGCTTCTGACTCGAGTTTCAAATCCGCGGTCTTCCGGCAGTTGTCGAGATTCCCGATTCGAATCTTCATCAACGCGACTCGTGATTCCTTGGCTTCTCTCAAGGCGAGGCTCATCTTGTTGAGGAAGTCCGCATCGCTCGAAGCGCCGTCGGCCTCAATGAGGTTATTCGAGGTGCTATCCGCCGCCCGAACGAGTTGATCCCAGACGCGTGAACTCGGAAGCGTCGTGAAGCGCTCGGGACAACAAGCATTGACGTTCGTGCTGAATCGAATCGCGCGTTCGTGCAGTGCCAGTGTGCGTTTTCGCTTGTCGGAGGGCTCTTTCATGGCCTCC
>JAYWEJ010000274.1:0-7517 GCA_043779345.1 Acidimicrobiia bacterium
GCGAGCCCTTCTCCTCGATCAACTCCAGCGCGCGCTTCGCGTTGTTGATGGTCGATTCGATCTTGCCGCGGTGTCGGACGATGCCGGCGTCCTTCAGCAGCCGCTGCACGTCGCGCGCGCCGAATCTCGAGACGACGGCGGGATCGAAGCTCTTGAAGGCCTTCCTGAAATTCTCGCGCTTGCGCAGGATGGTGAGCCAGCTCAGGCCGGATTGAAAGCCTTCGAGGCAGATCTTCTCGAACAGCCGTCGATCGTCGGTGACCGGCCGTCCCCATTCGTGGTCGTGATACCTAATGTAAAGCTCGTCCTCGCCCGGCCACCAGCACCGCTTCACTTCTTCCTGGCCTGCTTCGCTGTCGCGGACTTCGGCCGCTCCTCGCCTTCGAGGGCGGCTTTGAGGCGCTTGAACTCGGAGCGCACGTTCGCATCGACCTCGGGGTAGCGCGGGTCGAGCGACTGAATCGCGTCGATGATCGCCGCCGAGACGATCAGCCGCGTGAACCACTTGCGATCGGCGGGCACGACGATCCACGGCGCCACGTCGGTGGCGGTGTGCCGAATCATGTCTTCGTACGCCGACATGTAGGCGGCGAAGTGCGCGCGCTCGCCGACGTCGGCCGGCGAGAACTTCCAGTGCTTCTCGGGCTTGTCGAGCCGTTCGAGGAAGCGCTTGCGCTGTTCGTCCTTGGAGACGTGCAGGAAGAACTTGCGGACCAGCACGCCCTGCCGCGAGAGGTAGCGCTCGTAGGCGTTGATGTCCTCGAACCGCTCGCGCCAGATGTTCTTCGTGACCAGCTCCGACGGCAGCTGCTGCCTCGCGAGGATGTTCTGGTGCACCCGCACGACCAGCGTTTCCTCGTAGTACGAGCGATTGAAGATGCCGATGTGCCCGCGGCGCGGCAGGTGCCGATTGGTGCGCCAGAGAAAGTCGTGATCGAGCTCTTCCGACGACGGCGCCTTGAACGAGTGGACCTCGCAGCCCTGCGGGTTGACGCCCGACATCACGTGCTTGATGGTGCCGTCCTTGCCGGCGGCGTCCATCGCCTGGAAGATCAGCAGCACCGACCAGCGATCCTGCGCGTAGAGCCGCTCCTGCAGGCCGGCCATGCGCTTGCAGCTTTGTTTCAGCATCTCGTCGGCGATCGGCTTGAGACGCTTGCCCCAGGGATCGTTGGGATCAATGTCTTTGAGGCGGAAGCGCGAGCCGTTCGAGACGCGGTACCGGCCGGCCAGGTCGGCCGGAGCAGGGATGATCATGGGAATGGAATCCTACTCCGAGTTCGCAGGATCGTCGTTCATTGGTGCGGGGCCGGGGCGAGGATCGCCAGGACGAGCAGGCGGCGGTTGCCGGTGTTGCGAACACCGTGCGCGATCCCTTCCGGCGCGATCAGCAGATCGCCGGCCGTCATGGCGAGCTCACGGCCGTCGAGCAGGAACAACCCGCTGCCTTCGATCACCTGGTAAATCTTGTCCTGGCCGGCATGCGCGTGCAGCGCGTGTTGCTGGCCTGGCTCGAAGGCATTGAGGCCGACCAGGACGCGCGCGGATTCGAAGATGGTGCTCTTGCCCATCTTGTTCGGAGTGTAAACCGCGTGTTCGGACGGTCTGACGACACTGGGATGAGTCATTGGTTTCTGTTGGCCTGTTGGCCTAATGGCCTATTGGCCTGTTGGCCTGTTTATGGTTTTCGCGCCTGCATGTTGAGCCGCCAGTAGTCGAGCGTGAACGGCACCGGCTCTGCCGCCGCCAGCGCGGTGACGCGATCGAGGAAGTCCTGCTTCAGGGCTGGATCCGGCAGCAGCTCGAGGTGCGGGTGATAGATCACGGTCGTGACGAACTCACGATAGTCCGCCTCGGTGGCGAGGGTCGTCGACGCCTCCTCGAGGCTGGTGACGACCTCCACGAAGCCGGCATGCTTCAATCGCTGCGCGGTGACCTCGGCGTTGGCGAACTCCCACGGTCCCGGCCAGTCACCGAAGTACTGCGCAAACGGAGTGGAATGCATCACATTCTCGGCGAGCTCGTGCGCCCGCTTGAGATTCGGACCGCCGCCGCACTGAGCGTGCAGCCGTCCGCCGGACCGCAGGGACCTGAAGATCCCCGCGAACAGGGCGGGGTGGTCCTTTACCCAGTGAAACGTCGCGGTGCTGAAGACCAGGTCGGCCCAATCGGCGAACGGCAAGTCGGGAAGCGACACCTGCGCGAACGCGACGCGCGATCCCACCACCGGCCGCAGGTTCGCGCGCGCGGTCATCAGCATGTTCCACGATCGATCGATGGCGATCAGCCGTCCGTTCGGCAGCCGCTCCATCAGGTCGCCGGTCAAGCGGCCGCTGCCGCAGCCGGCGTCGATGGCGCGCTCGTCGCCGCGCACGGCGAGACGGTTGAGCACCTTCTGCCCCCAGCTGGTTTGCGGCCCGGACACCTTGTGATACGACGCAGCATTCCACTCGGTCATTGCTCTAAACTCTACACTCTCGACTCATGAGTTTTCCTGCCACGCGATTGTCGGTCGTCGAGCGGACGCGCAGCGGTGATGCCGAGACGCGCCGCGTCGCGCTGTCGACGATCATCGAGGCGTATTGGAAGCCGGCGTACCAGTACCTGCGCGTCAAGTGGTCGCTCGATCCCGACCAGGCCGCCGACCTGACGCAGGAATTCTTCGCATCGACCCTCGAGAAGGAAGTGGTCGAGAAGTACGATCCCGCCCGCGCCAGGTTCCGCACCTACTTGCGAATGTGCCTCGACGGCTTCGCGTCGAATGCGCGCAAGGCGGAGCGGCGGCTCAAGCGCGGCGGCGGCGTGACGCTGGTGCCGCTCGATTTCGAAACCGCCGAAGGCGAGATCGCGACGCACGAGCCCGCCGTCGACGCCGATGTCGATGAGCTGTTTTACCGCGAGTGGGTGCGCGCGCTGCTCGAGGGCTCCGTCGCCGATCTCAAGCGCCACGCGGAGGCGTCCGGCCGCCCGGAAATGTTCGAGGTGTTCTCGCGCTATGACCTGGTCGACGAAGGCGACGGCCGGCCGACGTACACGGCGATTGCGTCGTCGTTGAACCTGACGGCAGCGACCGTGACCAACCACCTCGCCGCGATGAGGCGCCAGTTCCGGAAAATCGTGCTCGAACGGCTGCGCGAGCTGACTTCGAGCGAAGAAGAGTGGGAAACGGAAGCGGCGCGGCTGCTCGGAGGCCGGCGGTGATCTCCGACCGCGGCATCGATCGGCTGCGCTCCGCCGCCGCCTGGCCGGAGCTCGATGCGCGTTACGAAATCACCGGCGTCGCCGGCTACGGCGGCATGGGCACCGTCTACGTCGCCCGCGATCACTCCCTCGATCGCGACGTCGCGGTGAAGGTCCTCGACGTGGCGGATCGGCAAGGCTCGCGCGCGGCGCGGCTGCAGCGCGAAGCGCACATCCTGGCGAGGCTCGATCATCCCGGCATCGTGCCGGTCCACGACGCCGGCACGCTCGCCGACGGCCGCGCCTTTTACGTGATGAAGCTGGTCAAGGGGCGGCGTCTCGACGAGCTGATCCGCGAGCGGCCGCCGCTCGCCAACCGCCTGACCGTCTTCGGCCGCATCCTCGACGCCGTCGCCTTCGCGCACGCGCATGGCGTCGTGCATCGCGACTTGAAGCCCGAGAACGTGATGGTCGGCGGCTTTGGCGAAGTCTACGTGATGGACTGGGGCGTGGCGCAGGACGGCGCCGCGGATACCGAGGCCGCGATCGTCGGCACGCCGGGATTCATGGCGCCCGAACAGGCGCTCGCCGGTGACGTCGATCCGCGCGCCGACATTTACGCGCTGGGCATCCTGCTCGCGCTGGTTGGCGGCGGCGAGGCGCCGGCGCCACTGCGCGCGATTGCCCAAAAGGCAGGTCATGCGGACGCGAGCGGCCGCTATCAGAGGGTCGAGGAGCTCGCCGCCGATCTGACGCGGTTTCGCAATCAGGATCCGGTCGACGCGCATCGGGAATCCGCGGCCGAGCGCATCATCCGCTTGTACCGACGCTATGAGCTCCCGATCCTGTTGATCGTCGCGTATATCGTGATGCGGTTCGTGCTGCTCGCCTGGCGCGGTATCTGACGTACAGACCGCGCCGGCCGTTGTTGAACAAGTCTGTGAGGAGGACAGATGAACAAACCGGTGTTTGCGATGCTGCTCGGCGGCATCCTTGGCGTGTTCGACGGACTGACCGCGCTCGTTACAGGAGGTCCGGAGATCCCTTCGATGATCGGCACGATCGTCGCGGGTTCAACATTCAAGGGCGTCGTCGCGGGGCTGATCGTCGGCCTGGTGGCTCGAAAGACGCAGTCGACCGCCATGATCGTCGCGGTCGGACTGGTGGTCGGAGCGTTCTTTGCGTTTCTCGTGACGCTCGGCGGGCCTTACTTCTGGGAGATCATCCTGCCGGGAGCGATCGTCGGATTGATTGTCGGGTTCGCGACGGCGAAGTATCGAGCGCCGGTCAGAAGCTCCACGGCATGAACCCGATCATGCCCCACGCCGACAGGTAGCCCGAAACGATCAGCGCGGCGATCGAGACGACGAACGCATAGCTTCGCAGCCAGCGTCCCGCGTCGTTCCGCCAGGCGTCAATCGTGAAGAGGAACGACAGGATCGCGGCGGCCGGCATCAGCACGCTGCCGGCGAACATCGCCGCGGTCCAGATGTTCCTGGTGCCGAGCTCTGTATCTTTGACGTTCATCACTCCGATCACGGGCAGCACGAACGCGATCGCGCAGAGTAGCAGGGTGAACTTCATCCACCAGAATCCGAAAGGCTCCGCACGCCTGGCTCGGATTAGCCACACCACCATCACCAGGAGCGGTGTGACGACGACGGCCGCCGACACGATCACCGTCCAGCGGACGCTCTCGATGCGCACGCGCGATTGCCGTATGGCGAAGCGGCTCGGGCCGGCCATCACCATAGCGCCGGTGTCGTGCTCGGCAAACACGGTCGTCGCCTCGACATCGTCGTCCGTCCGGAACAACGCGTCCGCGACAGGAGTCAGCGACACCGGGCTGCCGAACGCCGGCTTGACCTCGAGGTGATCGCCGCTGACGGTCACGTTCCTGCCTGACAGCAGCCATTCGACGAACGCGAACGCCTGGTTGCGAGGGTTGGCGTCGTGATAGTAGCCCTCGTATTTGCGTAGCGTCGATTCGGCGACGGTCGCCTTTGGCTTTGGCGGCGGTTCGACATCCGCCTTGAGATAGCGGACCGCCAGCTTGACGATGCGGCGCATCGCCTCGGGCGAGTGCGTCGAGTTCAAGAGGATCACGTATCCGGAATCTCGCGACGTCGAGTATCCGTAGAGGGAGGAGAATCCTTCGATGCCGCCGCCATGCCCGAGCATCGGAAAGCCTTCCACCTGGGTGTTGGCGATCCCGCTGCCGTAGCCGGTGCGCAGTCCGGCAGATGACGCGACCGTCGTGCGCGGGTGCTCCATGTTGCTGAGATATTCCGGATCGATCACGAGATCGTTTTCCGTCTCACCCCAATTCAGGAGCAGGTGCACCCATCGGCCGAGCTCCAGCGCCGAGGTGTGGAGATTGCCCGCGGGCCGGAAATAGATCTGCGTGTAGGGCACCGGCGGCCCCGTGCGATCGCGATAACCCCTGGCGAGGATCGCCTCGTCGTCTTTGGTGAGCACGAAGCTGCTCGTCGGCATCCCGGCCGGCGTGAAGATCTTCTCGGCGATCCGATCCTCGTATTTCTGTCCCGTGATCTTTTCGATCAGGTAGCCCGCGACGGCGTAGCCGGGATTCGAGTACGACATCCGCGTCCCCGGCTGCCAGCGGACGATGCGCGAGGCCGGGTTGATCTTCAGCACCTCTTCGAGCGGCAGGTCGGGCGGGTGCGAGACGTTATACATCTCGTTGAAGTGCATGTCGTCGAAGCCGGCGGTGTGCTGGAGCAGGTGGATGACGCGCACCGGATATTCCGGCTCCCAGGCGTTGTCGATGCGGATTTCCGAGGCCAGCTCCGACACCGTCGCGTCGAGATCGATCTCGTCGTCGAGATACATCTGCACGATCGCCGAGGCGATGAACGACTTGCTGATCGAGCCGGCGCGGAAGTGCGTGTCGGCGGTGACCGGCGTCCTGCGATCGCGGTCGGCGAGACCGACGCCGCCGGCCCATTCGACGCCGGACATGCGCACCAGCGCGAGGCCGGCGCCGGGAACGCCGGTATCGCTGAGGACGTTTTGCACGGCGGTCCGGAACTCCTCGACGCTCTTTGGCCACGGATCCGGATCTGTCGTCTCCACCCCAACGCGCAACGTCCGCGCGTCGCGGACCCCGGGCGTTTGCGCGCCGCCGCCGGTCGCGCACATGCCGACCAGCAACGCCGCCACGACGACTAATCGCATGCGCGGAAGTGTAGTCGGAAACTATACTCATTCCGGTGAGCGCCTTCTTCCAGATCAGAAAGAAAGTTCATTGGTCCGACACGGACGCCGCCGGCGTGGTGTGGTTTCCGAACTTCCTGCGCTGGTTCGAGGACGCCGAAGAGGAGCTGTTCGCATCCCTCGGCCGATCGCGCCAGTCCTTGCTCGACTCGCACCGCTTCGGCATGCCGCGGGTCGAAGTGCAGTCGAAATTCCGCGCGCCGGCGCGGGCCGGACAGATCGTCCGCGTCGGCATCCGCACCACGATCGAGAATTCGCGTCGGCTGCACCATGCGTTCGAGATCCGAGACGATGATTCGAGCGCGCTGCTGGCGGAGGGTTTCGTTCGCGTCGCCTGCGTCGATTCGGCGTCGTGGTCGCCACGCGATCTACCTGATGACGTGCTGAGGCTGGTGTCAGGCCTTCCCGATCTTGCCGCCCGGCAGGCGCGGGGAGCCGTCGAGATGCCGTGGACGTGACCAAGCCGGCGTTGCCGCGCACCGGCGCGGACATCGGCTCCGCTGCGCTCCGCGTCGAGCTCGACAGCGAACGGAAGATTCGGACGCGCAACAAGCTGCACTACCGAGTCAACCACTGGCCGATCTGGATCTTCGTGTTCTTCATCGCGCCCGGCCCGCTCACCTTCGATCTGTTTGAGCGCGGCTTCGATGCCCGCCTGCTGACGTGGCTGGCGGTGGTGTTGCTCGGCACCGGCATCGCCGGACTGTTCGGCAAGCTGCCAGGCTGCGAGCCGGCGCCGTACATCATTCGCTTCACCGAAGATCGCCCGAATCCCCTCTATCGGCGCATCTGTTACACCACCGCGTGGGGAGAGGTGATCGCATTCGCGGTGCTCAATGCGGCCGGATTGCTCTACGCGATCGTCACCGGCGAATGGCGGCTCAAGCAGTTGTACGAGTCGTTCTACTTTCCGATCGCCGGCGCGTTCTGGGCGCTCGGCGCGCTCGGCCTCTTACCGCGCGTAAAAGCATCGACGAAAGGTGAGGGCCACGAGCGGCGTTACTTCTACGGCTCGGTGTGGGCCGTGACGATCGCGCAGCCGATTCTCTGGTTCCTCTGGAAGGCGCTGCCGCGCAGCACCTCGTACGACATCCTGAAGC
>JAYWEJ010000275.1:0-7517 GCA_043779345.1 Acidimicrobiia bacterium
TCCGGCACCGTCAACACCGCTGACAGCTCCGCCGCGGTGAGGCCGACGCGAGCCGCCCGGTCGGCGTATTCCGCGGGCGGCGGGCCGGGCTTGGTGAGGCCGTGTGAGATGCCGTCGATGACGACCTCGACGCCGGCGGGGGCGGTGACGAACCGGAACACGTTGGCGACGCGCTCGAGCGCCAGCGAGTCGACGACCGTCGCGGCGCCCGCCACCGCGGTAAACGGATGCGTGACCGCCCTGAAGCCGATGCGCGACGCGCTCAGCGTGTGATCGCCAATGGCGATCGGCACGATGGCGGTGGCCGGTATCCGCGCGCCATCGAGCATCACTTCCGCATCCGCCGGCGAGACCACCAGGCGCAGCTCGGTGACATTGGCTTTGAGCACCTCGTCGAACACCGTCGCGATGCGCGGCGACACCTGGCCGGTCAGCGTGTAACTCGGCTCGACTTTGACGAGCGAGAGAAAGTCGGTGCGCGCCTCCGGCTCCTTGCCGAGGCCGAACAGCGAGCGGGCGCGCATCTCGTAGGCCTGCGGCAGCAACCGGCGCACTTCCGGCGTCGGCCGCGCTTCGATGGCGGCGATCGCCGAGTCAAGCGCCTTGATGGTGTTCTCGTAGTCGAGGGCGTCGAACGAGATCCTCGCCTGATCGACGAGACCCTTGACGTTCGACAGTTGATCGCCTTGCGCGAACGACGGCGACGCACAGACCGCGCAAACGATCGCCGCGAGCATGACGTGTTTCATTGGTAAACCTGAATTCGCTTCGCCTTCTCGTCAAAGATGTAGAGGCGTCCGGCGGCGTCGAGCCCGAGCGCGCGCGCCTTCATGAAGGCACCGGGCGCGTTCTCGGGGAGCGTGAAGGTCGTGATCAGCCGGTTCCTCGGCCCGAACACCAGCACCGACCCCTTGCCGCGATCGAGCACGTAGAGATAGCCGAGGCGATCGAAGCCGAGGTCGACCGGCTCATCGAGCTGGTAGTTCGCGCCCTTGGCCATGATCTTCGACAACGGCTTGCCGTCGCGATCGAGGATCGAAATCCCCTTGGCGTCCTTGTCGATGACCGCGACGTCGTCCAGCGAATTGATCGCGATCCGCTCGGTATTGATCGCCGGCATGAACGGGCCGAGGTAGCGGCCACCCGCGTCGTAGCGGACCACCATCTTGTCTTTCTTGTTGACGACCAGCCGATGGCCGGTCGACATCATCACCACCGAGGGAATCTCCTCGACCACCCGCGGCGGCTTGTTCGGCTCGCTGGGCGGCACGGTCACCGGTATCGTCGACACCCGCTCGGTATGCAAGGCGCCCTCTCTCGCGAAGACGACGCGGTGTAATTCGTCGGTGAAGAATGCGGAGGGGTTCTGCGCGGTCACCGTCGCCGACAGTGTGCCCTTGGCATCGAACACGGCAATGCCCTTGTTGTAGCCAAGCAGCACGCGGTTCAGCGGATCGATCCTCACGCCGATCACATCGTCAAAATTCGAGCGGTCCGGTCCGATGTAGCGGCCGTTGAACGTGTACGCCGGCCCTTTCGGGGCGCGCACGTGGAGGCGATATAGGATCGAGTTGATGTTGAGGGCGGCTTCGGCCTCGCTGCTCCCCGGCATCATCTGCCGCACCCGCTGCACTTCCGGCAGCGCCGCCGGCGCGCGATCGGCCTGCGCCAGGCAATAGCCGGCCGCGAGATTGGCGCGGCCCGCCCACGGCGAGCTCGGATATGAAGCGGTCACGCGGCGATAGCGAACCAGCGCGTCCTCGTGACGACGGACCAGGCGAAGCGCTTCGCCTGCGTAAAAGCCGGCGGCGGGAACCGCGTCGTTCCCGGGGAACAGCCGCTCGACGCGCTCGAAGCTGGCGACCGCGGCGTCGACATCAGATGCGGTGCGGCCCTTCGCCATCGAGATGCGCCCGCCGACCACGTACGCCATCGGCGCGGAGTCAGTATCCGGGTAGGTCCTGAGCAACTGCTCGGCCGCAGCCTGCGCGGCGCCGAGATCCTTGGCGACGTCGATCTGATATAGCGCGACCTGCAGCAGCGCGTTGTCGGCGACGAGACTCTTCGGGAACGAGTCGATGATCGCCTGGAAATCCTTCAGCGCCTCGGCGTATCGCTGGCCCTTGAGGAACGACAGGCCGCTCTCGAACTGGCGGCGCGGCAGTTCCTCGCCGCTCTGCGCGGTGAGCGAAGCGCCGATCCCGACGACGAGGGCGAGAACGAAAATCGGTCGTGCGTTCTTGGTGATCACTTGAACCGCACCTGTGCAATGAGTCCCTGGGTTACCGTCGTCTGCATCACCGGATTCTGGCCGTCGGGGCACACCAGGTTGACCTGGTAATTGCCGGCCACCGCCTCGACGGGCTTCCATGGTCCGAATCCAAGATCGACTTTGCCGATCATGGCCTTGCATTCGCCCCTGGAAGTGCGGATGTCGATGCGGCCCTTTCCGGGCGGCGAGTATTCAAAGCGCTGCTCGGTTCCGCCATCAACCCTCACAGGCAGATCGAGGAACACGCCCACGGCAACGACGCGCAGGGTCTTGCCGTTCTGCTGCGGCGGCAGATCGTGCGACGTCGCCGCGGCGGAGATGACGCGCGATCCGTCGCGAACCTCGAACGGGTACGCAGCCGTCATCGCCACCGCCACATTCGCGGGGCCGCGCACCGGCGCGACCGGCGGTGGTGTCGCCGCCGCGGCCGTCGAGCTCGCAGCGGGAGGAACCTTCTTCACCGGCACCTTCGCGGCGGCCTTCGGTTCCGCCGACGCCAGCTTTTGCTCCGGGACGGCCGCCGCTGTATTCCCCGCGTTGCCTGGCCCGCTCGACTGCGGCGTCACTTGCGGCGGCGGCTGCTGCGCGGGTGCCGTCGCAGGTGCCGCCTGGTTCGTCCCTTCCGGCGACGCCGCATTCTGCTGCGAGATGAAATAACCGCCCCCGGCGACGCCGATCATCAGGACCGCGAGGCCCGCGGCGATCATCCACGTCTTCGATCCGCCCGCAGCCTGAGGCTGCGAAGAAATCGCAGGCGGCACGTTCAGTGTCTTATTGCCGAGCGCCCCCTGATCCTGCTTCTGCCGATCGTCGTGCAGGGCCTTCAGCACGTTCGTGCTCGCGAACCGGGTCGCGTCCATCGGCGGCGGCGCATTCAACTGATGCGTCTTGCGAATCAGCTGCAGCTCGCGGCCAAGCTCCTCCGCGGTTTGATACCGGCGATCGCGATCCTTCTCGAGCGCCTTCGTGACGCAGTCGAGCAGCTGCTTCGGTAGCCCAGGCACGAACTTTTCGACCGACGGCGGCTGCTCGCGCAGGATGCCCGCGATCACCGTCGTCAGGCCTTCGCCGTCGAACGGTTTGCGCCCGGTGAGCAACTCGTACAGCAACACGCCGGTCGACCACACATCCGATCGGCCGTCGAGATCCTGCGCGCCCGCAATCTGTTCGGGCGACATGTACGGCGCGCTGCCGACGACATCACCTTGTCGCGTCAGCGTCGACGTCGCGAGCTTGGCGATGCCGAAGTCGAGCAGCTTGACGGTGCCGTCCTGGAGCACGAACACGTTCGCGGGCTTGACGTCGCGATGGACGATGCCCTCCTTGTGCGCGTAGCCGAGCCCGCTGCACAGCTGCGTGACGATGTCGAGCTTGTCGTCGAGCGTCAGCGGCGGCTGCTCTTCCATGCGCGAGTTGAGCGGCGCGCCGCGCAGGAACTCCATGACGATGTGCGGCTGGTTGTTCTCTTCGGCGAACTCGAACACCGTGACGATGTTGCGGTGCTGGAGCTTGGCGGCGGACTTGGCTTCGCGATAGAAGCGCGGCCGCATCTGCTCGGTGTCTTCGGAAAAATCCGCGAGCATGACCTTGACCGCGACCTCGCGATCGAGGACCGGATCGTGTCCGCGGTAGAGCACACCCATGCCGCCCTTACCGACGCGCTCGAGAATCTGGTAGCGCCCGATCTTGTCGGGCATCGACGCCTGCTTCGTCATAACGAGAGCTTCTTCGTCACCGCGACGTCCTGGACAACGGTCGGCGCGTCGAGAATTTTGGTGGGCGCGATGTCCATGACGCGGGTCGCCGCGGCATCACCAGACGGCACATCGACGAACGGGCCGACTTCGTCCACGTACTTCACCTGCAGATGGCCGATCTGCACCACATCACCGTGCTGCAACCGCGCTTCCTTCGTCTTCGCGCCGTTGACGAGGATGCCGTTGCGGCTCTCGAGGTCGCGCACCATCGCGTCGCGCGCGCCGGCGGTGAACGCGGCATGCCGCCGTGACAACAGCGGGTCGTTGGTTTCGCTGATGTCGCACGCCGGATCGCGGCCGACGACCAGCGTGTCGACCAGCACCAGCTCGCGCGGCCGGCTGCCGCCGCTGATGATCAACCGGCGGCTCATCGCCTCACCCCGCTGGCGGCCTTCAGTACCGACACTTCGGCGGCGACGTCGTTGTGAAACACCTGCAGCGCCGACAACGCGTCCGACGCGCGCGCCGTGTCGATGTCTCCGGCTGCGTTGATGTCGAGCCCGGCATGCGCGAAATCGGGAAAACTCGCAGCCAGCCGCGACAGCGTGGCGTCGCATTCACTCTCGATCGCCGGCATGCCGAGGCGCCGGCCGAGCGCGCGGCGCTCGGCCAGTAATTCCTCGATGCTGCGATACCGATCGAAGGCGGCGCTCAGGAGCCGCTGCCGATCGCCCTGGCGTCCCTGCCGCACCTGATCGATCTCGGCGCGCAGGTGGGCGATGCTGGCATGGCGGCGCGCCGGATCCTTGTCCATCGCCTTGAGCAGCGTCCGGCTCAACGCCTCGGGCGCATCCGCCGTCGAGATCGACTGCGGCTGTTCGGTCGTGGTGGCCGCCGGGGACGCGAACGGCGGTCGCCCGGTGAGGAGAAACTGAAAGGTCGCGGCCGCGGAAAACATGTCCGTCCGTTCGCTGACGCTTTCGCGCGCCAGCTGTTCGGGCGACGCAAATACATCTGCCCGCTTCTCCACGCCAAAGTCGATCAGCTTGACGACGCCGCCGGACTGCAACAACACATGCGACGGCTTGATGCCGCCGTGGCTGACGCCGCGATCGTGGGCCGCCTGCAGTCCGTCGCACACCTGCCGCATCACGTCGAGCCGCTGCTCGAGTGACGCCAGCCGTGTCGCGTTGGTTAGCGGTGCGATTTCGAGCATTTCCATGACCGCGAACGGGGCGCTCTCGTCCTCGCCAAGATCGAGCACGGACACCACGTTCGGATGCGCCACTTGTCCCGTCACCTTCGCTTGTTGATGCACGCGCGGATCTCCCGCTCTTCCCACTCGCACCGCGACGCGCCTGCCGATCGCATCGTCGACGCCCGCGTACACGGGACCCATCGCGCCGGTGCCGACGCATTCGACGATGGCGTAACGCCCGACTCGCGACGGATGACTACCGTTGTTCAAAAGGGCCGGCAACCTCTGGAAATTTCGATGCCGGGGCAAAAGTATAGTCCGGCTGGGCTACCGCGGGCGTCCCCCGGAGGCTGCAAAGGTGGCTAAAACCGACGTCTATTCTGAAATGCCGCCTACAGCCGGGCTGCGATCTGTTGGGCGAGGGCCAGGGCGTCCGAATCGACGCGCGGCGCGGCTTTCCAGTTGTGGAGCCATACCGGTTTTTTGCGCAGGTCCGGATCTTCCGCAGCGTGCCGTGGGATGACGTGCGCGTGCAGCGCGGCTTCGACGTTGCCGAGGATCTCGTAATTGATTCGCTCGGCGCCGGTCGCTTCGAGCACCGCGTCACCGAGGGCGGCCATGTCGTCGAGAAACTGTTGCCGCGCATCGCCGACGAGCGCGTTGAGATCAGCGACGACGGGATCGGGGAGCAACAGGCAGTAGCCGCGCGTGATCTGCGGATCGCCGAGCACCGCCCACCCTGAGAGCATCCGCGCGATCACGCGCTCGAGCTCGCCGCGGCGCGCCGCTTCCACCTGCCGATGAATCATTGTCGCCATGACGCGGCGGGCCTCGAGGGATCGTCAAGCGGCACGCCGGCGGCGCACAGCGGGCACTCGGCCGGACGCCACGAATCGAACGGCGAGCGGCCGGTCGTTTCGAGACGCAGGCCGCGCTCCTTGAAGAAATTCTCGCCGTTGGTGCCGAGCACGTGCAGCGCGCCAACGACCACCGGGATCGCACCGTGCGATTCGACGGCGATCAGCGTCGCTCGCAGCGACGAGCCCGCGCTCATCACGTCGTCCACGAGCGCGACGCGCTGGCCGAGCAATCGATGGCCGGTGCCGGGCGGCAATTGATAGCGCGCGCCGAACGTTGCCGTTTCGGCCGACGGCAGCGGCGCGGTGAAGTAGAACTCGCTGCCGAGAAGGCGCGCGACAAGCTGCGCGAGAAACGCGCCGCCGGTGAGCGGACCACACACGGCCTCGATGTCGTGGCGGCGCAGCGATTGCGCCAGTTGGATGACGAACGGATCGAGCGCGGTCTGGTCGACGAAGGCGGCGTCGAGATCGAACCACAGGCCGCTGTGAAGGCCCGATTCCAGTTGAAAGTGACCGCGGCGCGACTGCGCGAGGTCGAGAAAGGTCGGCATCCCCCGACATCTTCTCGTACCTCGCCGCCGTCCTCATCGATGCTCTAGGCGGGCGCCGACCCGACCTGGCGAACTTCCAACGGCATATGCAGCGGCTTGCCGCCGGGACCTGGGCACAGCGAGACCTTGGCCGCGAAGCGATACGCCTCGTCGGCATCCTTCACGTCGACAATCCAGAAGCCGGCGATGAACTCCTTCGATTCGGCGAAGGGACCATCCGTCACCGACGGACTGCCGTCTGCTTTCGCCTTCACGAGCCGCGCTTCCTCGGGCGACACCAGGCCTTCGGCAAACACAAACTGGCTGTCCGCCTTCAGGTCAGCGTTGATATCGTCCATGAAGCCGACCATCCGCTTGACGTCCTCGTGCGACCAGCCTTCCATCTGATACGAGCCCTTCTTCACATTCATGTGCACCATGAACTTCATCGCATGTCTCCTGCGCTGTCTGCGCCTTCTGGGCCGTCTTGTGGCCCTTACTGACACGTCGAACGGAGACGGCCCGGATCGACAAGCTCAGCAATAGAAATTTACTGATCGGCCCGAGCCCCTACGCGCCCGCGCGCGGTTCATGCCGAACGCCATTAGCTCCTCCAGTCGCTCGTTACGCCTGGGGAAATCAACGCTCGGCCACCTCTCGCCCCATCGCGAGCGTTGATGTTCCCTGTAAGTAACCTGCTCGCCGCGATTCTCTCGATTCCCCTGGCAGGCGAACACGGTAATCGCGGCTCCCGGCGGAACTCGCTCCTTCCGGATCTAACGGCGTCCGGCCCGCGCGCGCGGAGCGTCGCGAGGGACTGCCGGCTGCGGCCGACTTGAGGGACACGGACGAAGCGAGGCTGAAACCGCGTCGAGTAAGCCGGATTGCACGCGCGATTACGCTCCATCCCGGTTTTAGATCGAAATCGCGCGTCACAGCGCAGGCGCGCAATCCGGCGAG
>JAYWEJ010000276.1:0-3165 GCA_043779345.1 Acidimicrobiia bacterium
CGATGACATCCGCCTGCTCGAACCTGACACGACCACGGATGCGGCAGCGGTCACGGCAGCCGAGCGGCGAATTCTGCTCAAGCGCACCAATCTGAACAACGTCCACGAGATCGCCGATTTCCGCGCCGCGGTATCGTTCCTGCAGGGCGAGGCCGGCGTCGATCCCGATCGCATCGGCATCTGGGGATCGAGTAACGGCGGCGCAGTTGTGATGGCCGTCGCCGCAGCGGATGCGCGCGTCAAAGCCGTTGTCTCTCAGGTCTCCGCGCCGCGTCCCGCGGCGCGTGGCCCCGTTGCCATCGGCGCCAATCTACAGAAAGACGCGGTCACGCGCGTTCGCACCGGCCAGGGCGGTGAAGTCGACGGCGGCTTTTCCTTCAAGAGCAAAATCGACGCCTGGTCGAACCAGCGCAATCGCGATGTGCGGCCGGGCACCACGCTCGATCAGATCCGGCCGACGACGGCCGTGCTGTTGATCCCGGCGGAGAAAGACGAACTGACGGGTGGCGCCGCGGGAGCGCTCGAAGCGGCGAAGTTTCTCACCGAGCGCGGCGTGCCGAGCCAGGCGGTGGTGTTGCCGGGCCTGATGCACTTTCAGGCGTATTCGAATGCCGGGTTCGAGGTCGGCTCGACGCTCGCGGCCGACTGGTTCACCAAGTACCTGGCGAAGCCGGCGTCGGCGGCAGTGTCGAAAGGGCTCCCGGCGTTGGCTCCGCCGCCCGCGATCTCTGTCTCGGGTCCGGCGCCCTCGGGCGTGACGGTCAAAGACGTGTCGTTCTTCAGCGAAGCGGTGCCGGTTCACGGCAAGCTGTTCTTGCCGAGCGGCCTCAACGCCAGCGGCGCGGCGGCGGCCGTCGTGCTTGCGCCGGGTTGGGGAGAGACCGCTGCCAGCGTCGAAGGGCATGCGGCGTATCTTGCCGGCAAGGGCCTCGTCGCGCTGGCCATCGATTACCGTGGCTGGGGCAAGAGCGGCGGTTTCATCTACCTGGCGGACAACACGCGCTGGGACGATCGCCTTCGCTTCTCGCAACACACCTCGCAGGTCCGGATTCGGCGCAAGCGCCTGCTGCCCGACGCACAGGTCATCGACATCCGCAACGCGATCACGTTTCTCCAGGGCGAACCCGGCGTCGATCCGGCGCGCATCGGCGTGTGGGGCGTCGGCGTGTCGGGCGGCCACGTCGTCGCCGTCGCGGCGGCGGATGCGCGGGTGAAAACAGGTGTCGCGGTGATGCCGGTGATTCAAGGCAAGGACACGCCACGGGAATCGTTCAACCCGTCCCCGGCGCAGCGCGCGGTCATGGTGCGCCTGTCGCGCACGGGGCAGGCCCCGGCGACACAGGCGGCCGCCGTCGCAATGAATAGTGACGAAGCGTCGATCGCGCTGGCAGAATACCGGCCGTTCAACCTGATGGACCAGATTCCGAAAACGACCGTGATCCTTTATCTCGATTCAGCCAAAGACGCGGCAAATGCCGCAGCAGACTGGTTCGTCAAACACCTTTGATGCGAGCGCGCATCGTTCTCGCGCTCGCCTTCTCGGCGGTCATCACCGTCGTCGCGCAGCGCCCCGCTACCGTCGGCGAATGGCGCCACTACGGCGGCGACGCGGCGAGCAGCCGCTACTCGGCGCTCGATCAGATCAACCTGTCGAATGTCGGGGACCTCGACATCGCATGGCGATGGTCTTCGCCCGACAACCCCATCGTCACAGCCAATCCATTGAAGCGGCCCGGCGGCTACGAGGACACGCCGCTGATGGTGAACGGCGTGTTATATACCGCCACATCGCTCGGCGTGTTCGCCGCGATCGATCCCGCCAACGGGCGAACGCTCTGGCATTACGACCCCGAGACCTGGCGGCTCGGCCGCCCGCCGAACCTCGGGTTCACCCATCGAGGCGTCGCGTATTGGACCGATGGAAAGATCGAGCGGATCATCAGCGGGACCCACGACGCCCACTTGATTTCGCTCGACGCGAAGACCGGCAAGCCTGACCCGGCTTTTGGCGCCAACGGCCTCGTGGATGTCATGACGGGCGTCAAGCACGCGACGCGGATGGGCAACTACGCCATCAACTCCGCGCCCGTGATCGTGCGCGACGTCATCATCCACGGCGCCAACATCGCGGACGGCCCGCCCGACAAGGAAGCGCCGCGCGGCGACGTGCACGGCTACGACGTGCGCACGGGCAAGCTGCTCTGGACGTTCAACGCGATTCCGCAAGCGGGCGCGCCTGGCCACGAGACGTGGGAAGAAGGCTCGGCGGATTATTCGGGCGGCACCAACGTGTGGTCGTTGATGAGCGGCGACGACGAGCTCGGCTACGTCTACCTGCCGTTCGGCACTCCCACCAACGATTTCTACGGCGGCCATCGCCTCGGCAACAACCTCTACGCCGAAAGCCTCGTCTGCCTCGATGCCAGGACCGGGCGGCGCGTCTGGCACTTCCAGACGGTCCATCATGGATTGTGGGACTACGATCTCGCCAGCGCGCCCGCGCTCGTCGACATCAACGTCAACGGCCGCGCGATCAAGGCCGTTGCTCAAGCCAGTAAGCAAGGGTTCCTCTACGTGTTCGACCGCAGGACAGGCGAACCGGTGTGGCCGATCGTCGAGCGCCCAGTCCCGCAAAGCACGGTACCGCGCGAGCGCACCTCTCCGACGCAGCCGTTTCCGACGAAGCCGCCACCATTCGAACGACAGGGCTTCACCGACGACGATGTGATCGACTTCACACCGGAGTTGCGGAAACAGGCGCTCGAGATTCTGCGCGATTACGATCGCGGTCCGCTGTTCACGCCGCCGTCGGAGCGCGGCGCCGTGTTGCTGCCAGGCCACGGCGGCGGCGCCAATTACGGCGGCACGTCATTCGATCCGCAAACCGGCATGCTGTACGTCCCGTCGGTGACGAGCCCGATCGTCGGGAAGATCGTGCCGGGCGATCCGAAGCGTGGCAACGCCGCGTTCCGCCATTCGACGGCGCTCGGGTTGCCGACGCTCGATGGGCTCTTGCTGGTCAAGCCGCCGTATGCGCGAATCACGGCGTACGATCTGGGCAAGGGTGACATCGCGTGGCAGGTGCCGCTCGGCGACGGCCCGCGCCGTCATCCGCTGCTCGCCGGGCTCGATGTCGGCCCGCTCGGTTCAGACGGCAAGGGCCAT
>JAYWEJ010000277.1:0-3157 GCA_043779345.1 Acidimicrobiia bacterium
GCCGCCGAGAACGTGCACGAGATGCTTCACGATCGATAAGCCAAGTCCGGTGCCTCCCGGCCGCGTGCGGGATTTATCGACGCGATAGAACCGCTCGAACACGCGCCCCAGATCGTCGGGCGCGATGCCGTGGCCGGTGTCCGACACCGTCAACTGGAACCGGCCGTTCGCGATCGCCGCCCTGACGTCGATGGCGCCGCCGTCCGGCGTGTAATTCACGGCGTTTTCGATCAGGTTCCTCGCGATGTCGTGCAGCTTGGCGCCGTCGGTCGTCAGCGTCGCCGCATCGGGCGCCACCACCGTGTCGATGGTCTGCTCTTTCTTCGCGGCGATCGGCTCGAAGTCGTTGGCGATGCCGCGCAGCAGGCTCTCGACGTCGCAGGGTACGAGCTCGACGGTTTCCTGTCCGGCGTCGAGCCGCGCCAGCCGCAGGAGATCCTTGACCAGCCGCTCCATGCGCGTCGCGTGCCGGTGAATGATGTCGAGGAATTTCTCGCGCGCGTCGGCGTCTTCGGGATCGTCGAGCAGCGCCTCCGCGTAGCCCTTGATCGCGGTCAGCGGCGTGCGCAGTTCGTGCGAGACGTTGGCGACGAAATCGCGGCGCACCAAATCGGCCTTGCGAAGCTCGGTGATGTCGTGCAGCACGAGCACGGCGCCGCGGCCGGCCGTCACCACCGGCGCGACGCGCGCCACCAGCGTGCGCGTGGTATCGCGCGTCACCGACAGCTCGAGGCCCTCGGTCTCTTCGCCTTTCAGCGCGCGGCCGATGTGCTCGACGATGCCGGGATGGCGGATCGCTTCGAGGTACGGGTTGTTGATGGCGCCGGTCTCGAGCTTGAGGATGCGGCGGGCGGCATCGTTGACGAGCTGCAGGCGGCCCTGCTCGTCCACGACGAGGACGCCCTCGACCATGCTGCCGAGAATTGCTTCCATGCGCGCGCGGTCGCGCGTCAGGTTGTCGACCTGGCGGCCGAGCTCGTGCACCGCCTGATCCATGGCGCGCGCGACTTGTCCGAGATCGTCGTCGCCGTAATCGGGGGCCGGACGTGTCAGATCGCCCAGCGTGTAGCGCTTCGCCACCGACAGCATCGTCGTGACGCGGCCGCGGTTGCTGACCTCTTGCGACGAGCGGCGCGCGGCCGCCACCGCCAGCGCCACCACGACCCCGGCCACAAACGCGAGCGCGATCAGAACGGCGTTGGGCACGACGTCAGGCGGGAGCGGGGTCGAGCAGCTTATAACCGAACTGCTTGACGGTCACAATCGCGTTCGCCAGCATCGGCACCTTTTCGCGCAAGCGCCGCACGTGCACGTCGACGGTGCGCGTGCCGCCGGTGTAGGAGTAGCTCCACACGTCCGACAGCAGCAGATCGCGCGACAGCACGCGGCCGCGATGCTGCATCAGGTATTGCAGCAGCAGGAATTCTTTCGCGGTCAGCTTGACCTCTTCGCCGCTGACCTTGACGACGTGACGATCGACATCCACCGTCAGCGTGCCGTACGACAGCCGGATGTCGGCGGGTGTGGCGCGATGTGCGCGGCGCAACAACGCGCGCACGCGCGCGACCACTTCGTTCGGGCTGAAGGGCTTGGTGATGTAGTCATCCGCGCCGAGCTCGAGACCGACGATGCGATCGGACTCCTCGGCTTTCGCGGTCAGCATGATGATCGGAATGGCCGCGGTCGCCGCGTCCGATCGAATCGCGCGGCAGAGCTGAAGGCCGTCGAGGCCCGGCAGCATCAAGTCCAGCACCACCAGGTCCGGCGTGTCGCGCTTGATCACCGGCATGACGTCCCGGCCCGACGACACCAGGGTCGGGAGGAAGCCTGCTTTTTTCAGGTAATGCTCAAGCAGGCTGCCGATGTCGGGATCGTCTTCCGCGACGAGGATCCGTGTGGGCGGCCGGACTGACATGGGGTTTCAGGATCTTAGCAGGTAAGGTATCTTTGGGCCGTGCGAACTCTGACACTGCTGGCGGCGATGGCCCTTTCGACTCAGTCACTTGCGCCCGTGCGCAATGACACCATGCACCTGACGGTGAATACCTCGATCAGCTCGACGGACGTCGAGCCAGGGAAAAAATTGTCGTTGACGTTCGACGTCACCCCCAAGCGCGCCATGCATGTCTACGCGCCCGGCAAGCACGACTACCAGGTGATCGTCGTCAAGCTCGATGCGCAGCCGTGGATGAAGGTGGCGCCGACCAACTATCCGCCGTCGGAGATTTACCATTTCAAGGAGCTCGACGAGAAAGTCGAGACCTACGGCAAGCCCTTTACGCTGGTGCAGGACATCACCGTCCTCACCACCGCGGCCGCGAAGAAGGCGCTGGCTGCCGCGCCGATCAAGGTGAGCGGCCGCCTCGAATACCAGGCGTGTGACGACAAGGTCTGTTACGCGCCCACCAAAGTTCCTGTCAGCTTCACGCTCACGGCGAAATGACCAAAGCCTGCCGCGCCGTAGCGGCCCTGGCCGCGAAGGCGGGGGCGGCGGGAGCGATCGCGACGCTGCTGGTGGCGCTCTCGGTCTCGCTCTCCGCGCAGCAGCCGTCGATCGACGTCACCGCCGTCCTCCATCGCGTTGGCGAGAAGGTCACCGATTACTTCGCGCGGGCGCAGAGCATCATGTGCCTCGAACGCGTGTCGCTGCAGCGGCTCGACATCGGCTATGGCGCCGCCGGGCCGGCGCGCCGCGTCGATTCCGAGCTGCGGCTGTCGTGGGACCCGTCCGCCGACAATCCGACGCCGACCGAAGCGCGCACGGTGCGCCAGGTGGTGCGCGTGAACGGCGCGACGCCGCGAAAGAAGGATTACGACAACTGCACGACGCCGGAGCAGCAGGAATCGGAAGAACAGGCGTTGTCGATGCTGCTGCCGAATCAACGCGACGAGTACACGTTCACGTATGGCGGGCGCGACGTCGTCGATCGCCGCGACGCGATCGTGATCGCGTTTCGCGAAATCCGGAAGGCGACCGTCGACGTCTCGCTCGTCAAGGACAAGGAAGACTGCATCAGCTTCGACATCGAAGGCGGCATGCGCGGCAAGATCTGGATCGACGCCGAGACGCACGACGTGCTCCGCCTCGATCAGTCGCTGGGCGGCCTGGTCGAGATCCCGCTGCCGCGAAAGGTCACGCGCCGCGGCGGCAACCTCT
>JAYWEJ010000278.1:0-3157 GCA_043779345.1 Acidimicrobiia bacterium
GCTACTGGCTACCGGCTACTAATACGCCGCAAGTTTCTTGATCGCCGCGAGCACGTCGGACGACTGCGGCAGGATCTTCTCCTCGAGGTCGGGGCAATATGCGACCGGGCAGTCGAGCGCGGCGACGCGCTTGACCGGCGCATCGAGGTATTCGAACAGCTCCTCACCGATGCGCGCGGCGATCTCGGCGCCGAAGCCGCAGGTCAGGGTGTCTTCATGGGCGACGATGACCTTGTTCGTTTTCCGGACCAGGTCGGCGATGCCTTCCCAGTCGTACGGCATGATCGTGCGCAGGTCGAACACCGCCACGCTGATGCCGTCCTTCTCGGCCTGCTGCGCCGCCAGCATCGAGCGCTGCACCAGCGCGCCCCACGTCAGCACCACGATGTCCGTGCCGTCGCGGCGCAGCGCTCCCTTGCCGAACGGCACCATGTACTCCGCGCCGGGATACACGCCCTTGTTGTAGGTCTGGCGATACAGATGCTTATGCTCGAGATACAGCACCGGGTCGTCGCAGCGAATCGCCGTGCGGAGCAGGCCGGCCGCGTCGATCGCATTGCTCGGGAACGCGATGCGCACGCCGGGGCAGTGCGCGAAGATGCTGACGCCGGACTGGCTGTGATACGGCGCGCCGCCGCGCAGGTAGCCGCCGATCGGCACGCGCACGACCATCGGGCACGACCAGTTGTTGCCCGATCGATAGCGCAGCATCGACATTTCGTCCTTGAGCTGCATCATCGCCGGCCAGATGTAGTCGAAGAACTGGATCTCGACGACCGGCTTCAACCCGCGGGTCGCCATGCCGACGGCGCGGCCGACGATGTTCGCCTCGGCGAGCGGCGAGTTGAACACGCGCTCCGCGCCGTATGCCTTCTGCAGTCCGTGCGTGACCTTGAACACGCCGCCCTTGCCGGGCACGTGCGGCAGCGCCGACAGCTTGCTGGCGTCAGCGACATCCTCGCCAAAGACGACAATGCGCGGGTTCTTCGCCATCTCGTCTTTGAGCGTGCGGTTGATCGCGCCGACCATCGTGTCGGGCTTGCCGTCGGGCTCGGCGGACGTCGCAAACGCCGTCGACGTCGGATCGACGGTCGGCGAGAACACGAACGACGCCGCGGTATCGACCGACGGCTTCGGCGCCTTGAGGGCCGCTTCCGTCGATTCCGCGATCTCGCGATCGACCGACTGGAGAACCGCCTCGAGATCGGCCTCGGTGGCGATCTGCTCGCCCAGCAGGAACGCGCGCATCCTGGTGAGCGGATCGCGCAGCGCTTCGGCCTTGCGTTCGTCGGGCGTCTTGTAGAGGCGCTCGTCATCCGACAGCGAGTGTGAGTACGGGCGGATGACTTTCGCGTGCACGAACGCCGGCTTGCGCTCGCGGCGCACGTAGGCGGCCGCCTCGCCGAGCGTGCGATAGCTGTCGATGAAGTCGGTGCCGTCGCAGCGCAGCACCTTCAGGTTCGGATACGTCTCGACGAGACGCGACACGTCGCCACCCGGCGTCTGCACCTCGACCGGCACCGAGATCGCGTAGCCGTTGTCTTCGATGAGATACAGCACTGGCACGGGACGCGTACAGGCGGTGTTGAGCGATTCCCAGAACTCGCCCTCGCTGGTGGCGCCTTCGCCGATCGAGACATAGGTGATCTCGTCGGCATGAAAGCGCTCGCTGCGATCGGCGATCGCGGTGACGCGCTCGTAAATCATGCCGGCTTCGCCGGCGCCGACCGCCTGCAGGCACTGCGTGCCGGTCGGGCTGCCCTGCGACGGGATGTTGAGCTGCTGGTGTCCCCAGTGCGACGGCATCTGGCGGCCGCCGGAATTCGGGTCGTCCTTCGCGCCGACGGCGGCGAGCAGCATCTCGAGCGAGGTCATGCCGAGCGTCAGGCACAACGCGCGGTCGCGGTAATACGGATAGAACCAGTCGTAGCCCGGCCGCAGGTGCATGCCGGCGGCGGCCAGCACCGCTTCATGGCCGGCGCCGCTGATCTGGAAAAAGATCAGGCTCTGGTTCTTGAGCTGGATCTCCTTGTCGTCGATACGCCGCGACAACAGCATGGTGCGGTACGCCCGCAGCAGATCGTCGCCGGAAAGGCCTTCCCATCGCGCGTTGTTCGCGGGCCGCGCGTCGGGTCTGGATGCGAGCGTCGAAGCCTTCATGTCGGCAAAATTATATCACCCGGCCCGATGCTATAATCCGCGCGAAACCACACGGAAAAACCAATGAGTTCACCCTTCGACTCCGCTCAGGGCAAGCCCTTAGATCCCGCTCAGGCCAAGCGGCCCGTACGCCTCTACCGCTGGGACGAAATCGCGCTCGAAAAAGTCACCGAAATGATCTCGCGCAAGATCATCACCGGCGAGCGTGAGATGGTCACGCAGATTTATCTGAAGCGCGGCGCGATCGTGCCGCTGCACTCCCACGAAAGCGAGCAGATGACCTACGTGCTCCAGGGCGGCCTCCGCTTCATGATCAACGGCGAGGAAATCACCGTGCGCGAAGGCGAAGTGCTGCACATCCCGTCGTGGGTGCCGCACCAGGCCGAGGCGATCGACGACACCTTCGAGATGGACATCTTCAGCCCGATCCGCCACGACTGGCTGGACGGAACCGACAAATACTTCCACGATGAACCGCAGAAGAGTTAAAAGTTTAAGGTTTAAAGTTTAAAGTTGAGTTGGAAGTCTTAAGTTGAGTTTTAAGTTGGAGTTTGAGTTAGTAGCGGCGCGCGGGCTTCAGGCCGACCAGTGGTGCTATCAGGTAGGCCGGAAATGACTCGAGGGCTTCGTTGTAGCTGGCGACGTGCTTGTTGTAGACGTTTTTGATCGCGTCGTTCGAGGTGTCGGCTTCAAGCCGTTTCCAGGCTAGTTTGACTTGCTCGCGCAGTCGCGCCAGACGCCGATACACGGCCAGTGCCCACATCGCGGCCGCAGCGAACACGACAACCGTGACTAGAACATTCACTCCAAACTCAACTTCAAACTCAACTTCAAACTCAACTTCAAACTGTCAAACTAAACTTTAAACTTTAAACCTTAAACTTTTAACTCTAGTGGATATGTTTCTTCCACTCGCTCTTCCAGTCATCGTCTGGAGAGCGGCCGCCTGAGTAGACGTCGAATTTGCTGCGGGCCTTCGCCATCCTCCAGCGCAGGT
>JAYWEJ010000279.1:0-3154 GCA_043779345.1 Acidimicrobiia bacterium
AAGGTCCCGCGTTCGCGCAAGATCTTTGGCGAGCGGCCGCTGGCGGAGTGAGCCACGTGCATCATTGTGCATGTGGAGTTAAGCTGGATCAGATATGCGGCTGGCCAAACTGGCGGTAGCGAGCGTCAGTCCAACTGTCGGCGCGGTGAAGTCGAACGTCTCCCGCCTGATCGCGGTCGCGAAGGAAATGGCCGACGCGAACGTCACGATTGGCGCGTTCCCCGAACAGGCGATCGGCGGCTACCCACCCGAGGATCTGGTGCAGTGGCCCGGCTTCCTGGTCGGGCAACGCACCGCGCTCGAGCGTTTCGCGAAAGAGACCAGCTCGTCGCCGACCGTCTATGTGATCGGCCTCGCCGTGTCCGCGGGCGGCCAGATCTTCAACGCCGCGGCGGTCGTGCATCGCGGCTGCATCCTGGGCGTCGTGCCCAAGGAAAAGCTGCCCACCTATAACGTCTTCTACGAAGGCCGCACCTTCTCGCGCGGCGGCCCGGGCCTGGCGCTCGACTGGGACGGCGTGCCGCTCGGCGACTATCGATTCCAGTTCGATTTCGGGGACGTCGCGGTCGAGGTCTGCGAGGACGCGTGGTCGCCCGATGGACCGATGCGGCGGCGCTGCTACTCGGGTTCGGAGATCGTCGTCAACGTCTCGACCTCGCCGTATCGCATGGGCATTGATTCGACGCGGCGCGAGATGCTCGCGACGCGCGCCGCCGACAACCAGGCGCTGCTGCTCTACGCGAACGCGGTCGGCGGCCAGGACGGGTTGATCTACGACGGCGGCGGCTTCATCTTCCAGAACGGCCGCCTCGTGTTCGAGGCGCCGCGCTTCGCCGAGGGCTGGTGGGCGTCAATCGTCGACCTCGATCGCACGCGCCGCCTGCGCATGGAAAACACGACGTGGCGGTCGGATTGCGAGGCGTTCCGCCTGGAGCGAGAAACCGTGCCGGTGATCACGGTCGAAGGAAAGACCGCCGACAACTCGTCGTTCAAGTATCCCGGCCCTGAAGGCAGCAACTTCTTCTTGCCCGCCTCCGCCAAGGCTACGGCGGGCCAAGCCGGCGCAAGGGATCCCCGTGAATGCGCGCTCGACGATCTCTTCGAGGCGCTCGCCATCGGCGTGAAGAGTTATTACGAGAAGACCGGCGCCTTCAAGTCGCTCGGCATCGCGCTGTCCGGCGGACGCGATTCGATGCTGACCTTGCTGGTGGCGTGGCACGCCGCAAAGATGATCAAGGGCGGCGCGTCGATCTTCGCCTTCTACATGCCGAGCAAGCACTCCGGCGGCGACACCAGGCAGGCCGCGACGGTGTTAGCCGAAGAGCTCGGCGTGACGCTGCAGACGATCCCCATTCACGATGCGATCGAGCGCGAGGTCGAGGCGACCGTGCAGATGCTAGGCGGCGCGCAGCCGACCGAGTTGACCCGCCAGAACATCCAGGCGCGCATTCGCGGCCAGCGCATGTGGAACTGGGCCAACTCCTCGGGCGCGCTGTTCCTGCAAACCGGCGACATGAGCGAGAAGGCGGTTGGCTACACGACCATCGGCGGCGACCTCGAAGGCGCGTTGTCGGTGATCGCGAACGTGCCGAAGACCGTGGTGATCGCCCTGCTCGAGCGCCTCGAAACGCGTTTCGGCTTCAAGGGAGTGTCGGCCACGCTCCACACCGATCCGGGTCCGGAGCTCGCCGACAAGCAGGTCGCGGAGCACGAGCTGATGCCGTTCCCCGTCCTCGACGCCTGCCTGCATCTCTACGCCGGCGAAAAAATGTCGCCGAACGACGTCGGCGTGGCGCTGCAGTCGTTGTTCCCCGATTATCCGGCGGGCAAGCTGACCGCATGGGCGATGCAATTTACGAAGCTGTTCTCGCAATCGATCTACAAGTGGGTGCAGTCGCCGCTGTCGCTCCACGTCGGCTCGCTCGATCTGGATCGTGAACGGGCGCTCCAGATGCCCGTCGTGCAACGCAACGAGTGGTATTGACCGACGGTTCCACGCGTTCCCGTGTCTACCGTGGTTAGCATCGCGTCGCTCGACGATATGCGCGTGTCCGCGTATCGCCACATCGCCGATCCCAATCAGCTCCTCGATCTCGGCCTGTTCGTCGCCGAGGGCCGGCTGGTCGTCCGGCGTCTCATCGATCTGCAGCACTGGGCGATCGAATCGATCCTGCTGACGCAGCCGGCGGCCGATTCGCTCGCCGACATGCTGCCGAAGACCGGCGCGCCGATCTACCTCGCCGGGCAGGAGTTGATGAACGACCTCGCCGGCTTCAACATTCATCGCGGGTGCCTGGCGCTCGTCAGGCGGCCGCAGACGCCGACACTGGATCTCATCGCGGCAGGTCCGCTGGCGCGCGTGCTGCTGCTCGAGGGCGTCAATAATCCCGACAATGTCGGCGGATTGTTTCGCAGCGCCGCGGCCTTCGGCATCGAGCTGGTCGTCCTCGGACCTAATAGCGGCGACCCGCTGTATCGCAAGGCCATTCGCACGTCGATGGGCGCGACCTTGTCGCTGCCCTTCGCGCAGGCGCCGCAATGGCCTGGCGCAATCGCCGATCTGCGCGCCGACGGGTTCACCGTCGTCGCGCTCACGCCGGCCGTCACCGCCGCGCCGCTCGAAGAGATCTTTCCGCACGCGAAGCTCGCGTTGCTGGTCGGCTCGGAGGGCGCCGGACTGACCGAGGCGGCGATGCGAGCGGCGACGCTCCGGATCCGCATCCCGACGACGGCTGACGTGGACTCGCTCAACGTCACGATCGCCGCGTCGATCGCGATGTATCACTGCTTCGCCGAACGGCGACAATAGAGGGAGATGGATTTCGTCGAAGAGGTGTTGCGGTTCCTGACGGCCCGAATGCAGATCGAAGCGGAATGGGCGGTGCAGGAACGGACCTCGTTCACCTGGTGGGCGCACTCGCTGGCGCAGCGCGTCTGGGTCGCCGAGCCGCGGGAGCTCCAGGGTATCCAGCTGACGACGCTGCACGTCGAGACGGACTTGCTCGCCAACGTGCCGATGGGCGCGACGACGTGGACACGGCTGGCCGGCGTCAACCAGTACGCCACGCTGAGCGCGTATGTGGCCGACGCGGCGCAGGGCACGATCCGGCTGCACTCGTCGGTGTCGTTGACCGCCGAGAACTGGCTGCTCGCG
>JAYWEJ010000280.1:0-3153 GCA_043779345.1 Acidimicrobiia bacterium
CGACGCTGCCGAGCAGGATCCACAGCATGTTGCCGATATCGCCGACGACATCGACGTCGAGCGGGCGCACCAGCGGCGCGAAGCGCGCATCATCGAACATCTTCTTGGTGAATCCCGGCGGCAGCGGGAAGCGGTCGGTGAGCGACGGCAGCAAGCGCGCCACGTCGGCGTTGGCCTGCTCGATGGTGACGCCGGGCTTGAGCCGCGCGATGCCCTGGTAGTTAAAGCCGGCCGCATGAACCGTGGCGCGATTGATCTTCTGGGGCGCGATGACGAGCGGGTTGGCACGCAGGAACCGGAAATCCTCCGGCAGGACACCGACCACTTCGCGGGCGGCGCCGTTGAACATCAGCGTCTGGCCGATCGCGGCCGGGCTCGCCCCGAAGGCGCGCTGCCAGTATTGATGGGAAATAAGGACGACGTTCGGACCGTTCGGCAGGTCGTCTTCCCTGGTGAACAGCCGCCCAAGCGCCGGTTTGATGCCGAGCAGCGGCAGCGTGGCGTCGGTGACGAACAGCGTTTCGGCCTGTTCGGGCTCGCCGCGGCCCGTGATCGTCGCCGAGCCGGTCTGCCAGAGACCGATGTCCTCGAACGACTGGCCGCTCTCGCGAATCATGAAATAGGTGCCCGCCGATTGCTGCAGCGGCCCCTGCATCACGCCGGGCGCGGTCAGCCACGCGCCGACCAGCGTCTCGGGATGCGCGTAGGGCAGCGGCTTCAGGATCACGCCGTTCACCACGCTGAAGATCAGCGCGTTGGCGCCAATGGCCGCGCCCACGGTGATCAGGGCGGTCACAGCAAAGGCGGGGCTCTTGAAGAGACGGCGCAGGGAGTGTTTCACCTAGGCTAAGACGGAGGGGTCAGCACGAAGGTTCAGCGCGAAGGTTCAGGAGGATGGTTCAGATAAACTGAAGAATCATGCTGTCTTTCTTCGATTCGGTCGTGGCTCTCATCATCAAGACGTCCACCGACCTTCCGCCCGACGTGCGGGCGGCGATGAAGTACGCGGTCGAGACCGAAGAGCCTGCTTCGCGCGCGGGACAGGCCCTCAACATCATCAGCCAGAACATCGACCAGGCCGCCGACGTCGAAGGCGCGATCTGCCAGGACACCGGCATGCCGACGTTCGAGATCAAGGCGCCGGTCGGCGCCAATCAGATCTGGATGAAGACGCAGATCAAAGAGGCGATCGCCGAAGCGACCAAGCGCGGCAAGCTGCGTCCGAATTCCGTGGATTCACTGACGGGCCAGAACAGCGGCAACAACCTCGGCCCCGGCACGCCGGTGATCCACTTCGAGCAGTGGGAGCGCGACGATGTCGAGGTGAAGCTGCTGCTCAAGGGCGGCGGCTGCGAAAACATGAACGCGCAGTATTCGCTGCCGGCCGAGCTCGCGCATCTCGGGCGCGCCGATCGCACCATCGACGGCGTCAGGAAATGCATCCTCCACGCGGTGTGGCACGCGCAAGGCAAGGGCTGCGCGCCCGGCGCGCTCGGCGTCTGCATCGGCGGCGATCGCACCACCGGCTACGTCGAAGCGAAGCAGCAGTTATTCCGCAGCCTCGATGACCTCAATCCGGATTCGCGGCTCGCCGATCTCGAAGCCGAGATCATGCGCACCGCCAACACGCTCGGCGTCGGGCCGATGGGCTTCGGCGGCAGGATCTCGCTGATCGGCTGCAAGGTCGGCGTGCAGAACCGGCTGCCGGCGAGCTTCTTCGTCTCGATCGCGTACGACTGCTGGGCGTATCGCCGTCTTGGCGTGACGCTGGATGGATCGACCGGCGCGATCACGTCGTGGCTCTATCGCGATCCGTCGGTGCCGACGATTCCGATGATGGACCAGGCCGGCTTCAGGCGCACCGGACGCGAGGTCGCGCTTCGCGCGCCGATCGACGAGGCGACGATTCGATCGCTGAAAGTCGGCGACGTCGTGTTGATCAGCGGCCCGGCGTACACCGGCCGCGATGCGGTGCACCATCACCTCGCGAGCCACGCGCCGCCCGTCGATCTCACCGGCGGCGTGATCTATCACTGCGGCCCGGTGGTCGCGAAACAGCCGGACGGCGGCTGGACGGTCACGGCGGCGGGGCCGACGACGAGCATTCGCGAGGAACCGTATCAGGCCGACATCATCGGAAAATACGGCGTGCGCGCGGTGATCGGCAAGGGCGGTATGGGCGCGAAAACGCTGGCCGGCCTGAAGCAGCACGGCGCCGTGTACCTCAACGCTATTGGCGGCGCCGCCCAGTTCTACGCCCGCTGCATCGACCGGGTGGATGGCGTTTCGCTCATGGAGTTTGGAACTCCCGAAGCGATGTGGCATCTACAACTCAGGGAGTTCCCCGCCATCGTGACGATGGACGCCCATGGAAACAGCCTGCATAGGGACTTGGAGCAGGAAACGGGCGAAAACCTGGCTCGCCTTGCGTAAGCGCGAGCCAGTCTCGCCGTAGCCCGAAGGTTTCGCTCATCGGGCGAAGGCGGATAGAATAGGACTAATCATGGAAACTCATACGATTACCCCGGAAACACCGGTTTTCACCGACACCCCTCTCATCAACGTCACCGAGGCGGCGGCGGGCAAGATCCGCGAGCTGCTGAACGAAGAGGGCAAGACCGAAAGCGGCCTGCGCGTGTTCGTGCAGGGCGGCGGTTGCTCGGGCTTCCAGTACGGCTTGATGATCGAAGAATCGGGCGGCGTCGGCGACCAGTTGTTCGAATCGAGCGGCGTCCGCTTGTTCGTGGACCCTGTCAGCGTCAGCTACCTGAAGGGCGCCGAGGTCGACTTCGTCGATACCATCACGGGCGGCGGCTTCACCATCAAGAACCCGAACGCCACATCTACCTGCGGCTGCGGTTCTTCGTTCTCGGCGTAAGAAAGGGACGCTTCAGGTCATGGCCACAGGCGCGGCCATTCCCGATCTCGATCGTCTCCGGCCTGCCGGCACCAAGCGTTCCAGCAAGCGCGACCTGATCGTCAACGTGTTCCTCAAGCAGGAGGGACATCTCAGCGCTGACGATCTGGTCGATCTGATCAAACGCGAGGATCACCGGATCAGCCGCGCCACGGTCTATCGCACCCTGCAGTGGATGGAGGAGGCGGGCATCGCCCGCAAGGTGGATTTCGGCGAAGGCCGTTTCCGCTTCGAGC
>JAYWEJ010000281.1:0-7421 GCA_043779345.1 Acidimicrobiia bacterium
CTTCCAGCTCGCGCAGCGTCACCTTTGATCCGCTCAACACCGGCACGCGCTCGCGCCAGTCAGTGGTTACCGTCTGTGCGGGCGTGACCGGCACCTGAGGAGCCGCTCCGGGCGAATGGTCGCTCGTCAAGGGGCTCACCCCAACCGGGCGAACGCGAACCGAAGAGTGCAGGTCGGGCAGGTAAGTCATTTTCTCCATTACCTGCCTCCCTTCCCGGGCTTGACAGCTCCCGCGCGGTCACCCCACACGATGTTGTCGTCTGCCGTGCGGTTGCCCCACACGATGTTGTCAGCGCTGTTGCCCCACACGATGTTGTCAGCACCCCAGATGATGTTGTCGTCGGCGAGGTTGCCCCACACGATGTTCTCGTTGGCGAAGTAGACGTTGCCGGCGTCCTTCTGGCGGAGGAGGTTGTCACCCCAGACGATGTTGTAGCCCCAGACGATGTTCTCGCCCCAGACGATGTTGTTGCCCCACACGATGTTGTCGCCCCAGACGATGTTGAGGCCGAAGATCGGGAGGTTGTAGTAAAGCGAATCGCCCCACACGATATTGTCGCCCCAGACGATGTTCTGCGCCCACGCATACGTCTGGCCGCCGATCGTCGTGAAGGGTGCGATCGACACCCACGGTGTCGTCGTGCCATGGATGCGGGTATCGATCGTGCTGACAAGGTTGATGGCGCCGAGCGCGTTGACTTCGCCCGTGCCCTGGCGCAGCGGGCTGTATTGCGCGCCGCCCTCATCGCGCATCGGAATCGCGGTGTATTGCAGCGCCGCCTTTGCAAGATTCGGCGTCAGCTGGCCGTTCGCCTGCTTCAACACCGCGACGATGCCGCTGACGACACCGGCCGACATGCTGGTGCCCGACAGCTTCATGAAGTCCTTGCCCGACTTGGCCCTGGTGCGCAGCGTCGGATAGGCCTTGAAGAGCGAACTGTTCGGAGCGGCCTCTGACGCGAGGAAGTGTCCCGGCGCAACAAAGTCCGGCTTGACCAGGCCGTCGTACCAGGTCGGACCGCTCGAGCTATACGCGGCCATCCGATCGTCATCCCGCTTCACGGTCCGCAGGTGATCGGCAGCGCCGACGGTAATCGCCGAAGGCGCGTTGCCGGGCGACGTGATGCCGCCGAAGCCCAGGATGCCCTCTTTATCGACGCCATGGTTGCCGGCCGAGGCGACGACGATGATGCCCGCCTTGGTCGCCTTCTCCACCGCCTGCACGAGGGGGTCGCGCGCGGCCGGTTCGAAGATCGGGTGGCCGAGCGAGAGGTTGATGATGTCGATCCCGAATGTCCCCTTGTTCGCGATGGCGAACTCGATCGCGCGGATGACGTCGCTGGTGCGGCCGGCGCCATTCTGGTCGAGGACCTTGAGGCCGACAAACTGCACCGACGGCGCCACACCTTCGTACTCGATGTCGAGCCGGCTGGGCATGCCGCCGATCAAACCGGCAACGTGGGTGCCATGACCGTAATCGTCGAACGCGGCCTTCGACTGAGTGGCCCCGCCCGTGAAGTCGTAGAACGCCTTGATGCGCCCGGCAAACGCGGTCGACGGATAGATGCCCGAATCGATCAGCGCGACCGTGACGCCGTAGCCGAAGCTGGCCGACGGCGTGAGGCCGAGCGTGCCAAGCAGCGTGTTGATCGCCGGCGCGCTGTACTTGGCCGACGCGTGGCTGTCGGTCCCGGCGGCGGCGTACTTCTTGGCCCGACCGGGTGCAACCTTCTTGGCTGCGGGCTTGCCCGCGGTGGGTGTGACCAGCGTGTCTTCCGAACAGCCGTCGGAAACCGTGCTCGCGCAAAACGCCGCGAACTCGGCACCGGTAAGCTCAATCGCAAATGCACCGATGCTCGGCAGCTCCGCGTCGATCTTCTTGCCTTTGGTCGCGAGGAGTTGACGCGCCCAGCCGTCGTAGCCGGGCTTTGCCTTGAAAATCACGCGCATCGCCTTGCCCGAGTTCTTGCCCTCGCGCAGCGCGCGATCGAGCTTGTCCTGGGCGTTGGCAGTGGACGCGGTGCCGGCAATTGCCAGCATCGCGACCAGCGCAACGAAAGAGCGGGGGGGCCAGTTACGGATCATTGTCTGCTTCCCATAGAGCAAGGGTCAGGCCAAGCCCGACCGGACGTGTAAAACATGGAGATTATAGCGCTTTATATGACATAGACAGACATCAAAAGCTTTTTGACACCTTGTTGGACATGTATGCGTGTTCCGTTTGGAGTCAAGATTGCACAAAGCTGCAGAAATATGTCCCTCCAAAACGCTTAGAACAAAAGACTTATTTGATTGTGTTCATTTAGACGCGCGGTGGAATTCCTTGTGTCGTTAAAGGACACTAACGTCAAATCTATGCGGGAGAGTCACTTAGAAGGGACTTCGGAACCCCCCAGAGCACAGACCACGTGCTGAATTGAGACAGCGACTTCGGGCCGGGCTACCCGGCCATGAGGCTTAGATACCCCAGCGGACCAGGACCGAGCCGACGGTGAAACCGGCCCCAACCGACGTCAGCAGGATCAAATCGCCCTTCTTCAAGCGCCCGGTCTCGACGGCGGTATGGAGGGCGAGCGGGATCGTCGCGGCGGTGGTGTTGCCGTAGGTGTCGATGTTGATGATGACCTTTTCTTCCGGCATGCCGATGCGCTCTGCCGCCGACATGATGATGCGCTTGTTCGCCTGGTGCGACACGAACAGCGCGAGATCTTCTCCGGTGAGGTTGTGCCGCTTCAGCAGGCGCTCGCAGATCTCGCCGGTGTTGCGGACCGCGAACTTGAACACCGTCTGTCCGTCCTGCTTGACGTAGTGGAGGCGATCGTCGACGGTCTGGTGTGACGCCGGCAGCCTGCTGCCGCCCGCCGGCATGCACAGCGCCGGGCCGCCGTTGCCGTCGATCATGTGATCGAAGTCGAGGATGCCGACGTTCGGATCGTCGGACGGTCCGAGCACGACCGCGCCGGCGCCGTCGCCGAACAGCACGCAGGTCGCGCGATCGGTGTAGTCGATGATGCTCGACATCACATCGGCACCGATCACCAGCGCGTGCTTCGCGGCACCCGACGCGACGATGGTATTGCCGACGGTCAGCGCGTAGGTGAACGCCGAGCACGCCGCCGAGAGATCGAAACCCCACGCCTTGTTCGCGCCGAGCTTGGCCTGCACCAGGCACGCCGTGCTCGGGAACAACATGTCGGGCGTCACGGTGCCGACGATGATGACGTCGATGTCGTCGGGCGTCAGGCCGGCCTTCTGGATCGCCTCCCGTGCCGCCATCGTCGCCAGGTCGCTGGTCGCCACGCCGGGGTCGACGATGTGCCGCTCGCGGATGCCGGTCCGCTGCATGATCCACTCGTCGGTCGTCTCGACCATCTTCTCGAGGTCGGCATTGGTGAGGACGCGCGGCGGCACGTAGACGGCCAGGCTCTTGATCTCGACACGGCGGACGTTCAAAACAACCCCCTCCCGGGCGCCGCGCGCCCGAAGTATTCGTAGGCCCGCGCTGTCGCCAGCCGCCCGCGTGGTGTGCGCTCCAGGAAGCCGATCTGAATCAGGTACGGCTCGTAGATGTCTTCAATCGCGTCGGCCTCTTCGCTGAGCGCCGCCGCCAGGCTGCCAAGCCCCACCGGCCCGCCGCCGAACTTGTCCATGATCGTCAGCAGCAGGCGGCGATCGCTCTCGTCGAATCCAAAGGCGTCGACGTCGAGCAGCGTCATCGCCGACCGCGCGACCTCGAGCGTCACCGTGCCGTCGGCCCTGACCTGCGCGTAATCGCGCACGCGCCGCAGCAGCCGGTTGACGATGCGCGGCGTGCCGCGCGAGCGGCTCGCAATGTCCTTCCCCGCCTCCGGATCCATCTGGATGCCGAGGATGCGCGCCGACCGCCGCGCGATCTCCTCGATGTCGGGCGCCGAGTAGAAGTCGAGGCGCTGCACGATGCCGAAGCGCGCCCGCAGCGGCGACGTCAACAGGCCGGCCCGGGTGGTCGCGCCGACCAGCGTGAACGGCTCGACCGGCACCTTCACCGAGCGCGCGCCCGGGCCCTGGCCGATGACGATGTCGAGCTCGAAGTCCTCCATCGCCGGATACAGGATTTCTTCGATCGCCGGCGGCAGGCGGTGGATTTCGTCGATGAACAGGACCTCGCGCGGCTGCAGGTTCGACAGGATGCCCGCGAGGTCGCCCGGCTTCTCGATCACCGGGCCCGCGGTGGTGCGCATGGCGACGCCGAGCTCGTTGGCGATCACGTAGGCGAGCGTGGTCTTGCCGAGTCCGGGCGGTCCGTAGAGAAGGGTGTGATCGAGCGCCTCGCCGCGCTGCTTGGCCGCTTCGATGGCGACCTGCAGCTGCTCGCGAATGCGATCCTGCCCGATGTAGTCGTCGAGCCGTCTCGGACGCAGGCCCTCGTCCTGCGCATCGTCCTCAACCCGCGACGCCATCAGAATCCTGGGATCGGTCATGCGCGTGACAGATCCTTGAGCGCCGCCCGCAGCACGTCTTCAAATCGCGGCGCCTGGCTCGCCGCCGCCTTGGCGGAGGCGGCCGCTGGCAGTTTATCGAGCACCTTGTCGATCGCCTGGCGATGGTAGCCGAGATTGGAGAGCGCCGAGACCAGATCCTCACGCAGCGAATCGCCCGGCGACGCCGGCGTCGCGTCAATCGTTTTCGGCAGGCGATCGCGCAGCTCGACGCAGATGCGCTCGGCGGTTTTCTTGCCGACGCCGGGAATCGCCGTCAGGCGCGCGATGTCGTCGCGTTGAATCGCGCCGGCCAGATCGCGCGGCTCGATCCCGGACAGCACCGACAGCGCCAGCTTCGGGCCGATGCCGCTCACCGCGATCAGCTTCTCGAACATCACCAGCTCGAGATCGGTCGCAAACCCATACAGCGCGAGTTGATCCTCGCGCACGTGCGTGTGGATGCGCAGCGCCATCTCCGACCCGACGTCCGCGGAGACGTAGTACGTCGAAAGCGGCACCTGCACGTCGTAGCCGACGCCGGAGACCTCGACGATCAACCGATTCGGATGCTTGTCGGCGACCTTGCCAAATAGTCGGGCGATCATTTCGCCGGCCGGTAGTCCCGCCACGATCTGGGGCTTGGGACCTGGGACTTGGGGCTTGGTCGTCCGTGGCCGTTCTTCGCGATTCGCAACGGCACACCGCTATGGAGATGACAGATCGCCACCGCGAGTGCGTCGGTCGCATCGTGCGGCTTCGGGATGGCGTCCAGTCCGAGCAGGATCTTCACCATCTGCGCGACTTGCGGCTTCTCGGCGCGGCCGTAGCCGACGACCGCGCGCTTGATCTCCGCGGGCGTGTATTCGACGACCACCACGCCGGCCTCGATGGCGGCGAGCATCGCGACGCCGCGCGCATGCCCCAGCTTCAGGGCGCTGCGCGCGTTGACCGCGTGAAAAATGTTCTCGATGGCCACGCACTCGGGACGGTGTTCCGCGAGGAGCGCCGAGAGCTCGCGGTAAATGATCGACAGTTGCTCCGGAAACGTGGCGCCGGCCCCGGCGTGAACGGCCCCGCACTTGACGAGCTGATGGACGCGTCCGTCGCTGTCAATACAGCCGTAACCGGTGCGTTCCGAGCCGGGGTCGATGCCGAAGACCCTCACGCCAGTGAGGCCTCGATCTCCTTCTCCTCGATGTCGAAGTTCGACCAGACCTGCTTGACGTCTTCGTGATCGTCGAGCGCGTCCATCAGGCGAATCATCTGGTTGGCCGGCGCACCGGTGAGCTTGATGTAATTCTGCGGCAGCATCGCCACCTGCGCACTGGCCGGCTCGACGCCCAAGGCCTTGACCGCGTCGCGCACCGCTTCGAACGCCGCCGGATCGCTCAACACTTCCCAGTTGTCGCCCTCATCCGACATGTCGTCGGCGCCGGCTTCAAGCGCGACGCTCAACAACTTTTCCTCGTCGGCCTTGGCTTTCTCGACGACGATCAGGCCCTTCTTCGCAAACATCCACGCCACCGAGTTAGTGGCGCCGAGGTTGCCGGCATGCTTCTCGAGCATGTGGCGCAATTCGCCGACGGTGCGGTTCTTGTTGTCGGTCAGCGTTTCGATGATCAGCGCTGAGCCGCCGGGGCCGTAGGCCTCGTAGGTGATTTCGTCGTAGACGATGCCGGGTAATTCGCCGGTGCCGCGCTGGATCGCCTTCTTGATGTTGTCGGCCGGCATGTTCACTTCTTTGGCCGCCGCGATGATCGTGCGCAGGCGCGGGTTCATGCCCGGGTCGCCGCCGCCGCCCCGGGCCGCAACCGTCAATTCCTTGATCAGGCGCGTGAAAATCTTGCCGCGCTTGGCGTCGGCGGCGCCTTTCTTGTGCTTAATCGTGTGCCACTTGGAATGGCCGGACATCAGGACTCCTGGGAACTCTTGAAATGCTTGTAGAGGGACGTGAACGGGTGATCTTACCCCCGCCGGGCCAGGATGATCCAGACTTCTGCCCGCAGGTCCCAGGGGCCGCCCTGGTAGTCGCCAAGCAGCGCCGACACCTCCAGCCCGGCTTTGTCGAGGCGCTGGATCATTTGCGGCACCGTCAGGGTCCTGAACGCGAGGCTGAATTTCTTGCGCGTGACGCGCCGGCCCGTGCCCTCGACGAACTCCTGCTCGAACCGGGTGATGTGCTTGCGGCGATCCTGCGTGACGCTTTCGATCAGCTTGATCGGTGTGCCATTCGGCCCGCGCTGACTGCGGAACGTGACGCGGGTCGAGTACTCATCCCACGCGGGGAGATCGGCGACGAGCTCGATGCCGAAGGTGCCGTTACGCGCCAGCACGCGCCGCACGTCCTTCAAGGTGGCGGACAGCAGTTTTTCGTCGAGCAGCGATTGCAGGATGCCGTACGGCGCCATCACGAGCTCGAATGATTTGTCGGGGAACGGCAGATGGCGGATGTCGCCGCGGATTAACTTGAGGCGCGAGCCGAGCCGCGCGCGCCGCACGCGGGTCCTCGCGCGCGCCAGCATGGATGCCGACCGATCGATGCCAATGACGCTGGCACCGGCCTTCGCGACTGGAATCGCGACCCGGCCGGTGCCACAACCTAATTCGAGAATTCGCCGGCGCTCGCCAGCCTGTCTCGACGAAGCGCGCAGCGCCAAGTCGGACCAGAACGCGATGTCACGACGCCCAACGGTCTGGGCATTTTCCCAGTCGTAATACGCCGCGTAGTCATCCCAGCCTTCGTGACCCTGCATCCACCGTTACGGTACTACTGAAGCACGAGCACCGTGGTGTAGCCGAATTCGTTCAAATTCCAGTCCGCCGGCGTCGCCGCGGCGGCGCACATGCCGACCTGCGATTAGTCCGACACGGCGAGCTCGCCTGGGACGATCGGCCGAGTCCTCGGCAGCAGGCCGAGCCGCGCGAGGTTGCCAACGAAGGCGAGGATGCCGATGAAGATCA
>JAYWEJ010000282.1:0-7415 GCA_043779345.1 Acidimicrobiia bacterium
CCCACCGGATACTGAAACGGATCCTCGAACGTCGCCTGGTCGGCGACGGTCGCGGGATCGAAGATCACGAGGTCGGCCCACTGGCCGTTCGCGATCGTGCCGCGATCGCTGAGGCCGAGGATGCTCGCCGGCAGCGACGTCATCTTGCGGATCGCCTCTTCGAGCGAAATCACTTTCAGCTCGCGCACGTAGCGGCCGAGCACGCGCGGAAAGGTGCCGAAGTTGCGCGGATGCGGCACGCCGGCGCGCAGCGGCCCTTCGACCGACAGCGACGAACCGTCGGAGCCGATCGCGACCCACGGCTGCTTCATCGCCAGCGCGAGATCCGCTTCGTCGATGATGAAATACACGCAGCCGATCGAGGCGCGCTCCTCGATCAGCAGATCGAAGACGAAATCGAAGGGATCTTTCCCGGCCTGCTTCGCCGCCTCGGCGACGCGCATGCCTTCATACTTCCGGTTCGGCGACACCGGATCGCTGGTGCCGCCGCGCGTGCGTCCGATCGCCGCCAGCTGTACGTTGTGCCAGGTGCCGGCCGACTGGTAGCGGCTCTCCCACGTCGGATTGGTGTTTTCCATCTCCTTGCGGATGCGCGCGCGCTCCCTCGAATCCTTCAGGCGCGCGATCAGCCGGTCGGTGCCGCCGTCCATCGCCCACGGCGGAATCGTCGCGGTCAGGCCCGTGCTGCTGGCGACGTACGGATATTGATCGGCGGTGACGCGGACACCGCGGGCCCGCGCCGCTTCGACCATCTCGATCACTTCCTTCATGCGGCCGAAGTTCTTCTGGCCGGTGACCTTGAGGTGGAAGACGTGAACGGGAATCTTCGCGTTGTCGCCAATCGCGATCGCTTCGCCGATGCCGTCGCGAAGCTTCAGGCCGTCGTAGCGCAGGTGCGATGCGTACAGACCGCCTTTCTGCGCGGCGGGCTTCGAGACTTCCGACAACTCCGCCACGTTGGCGTAGGCGTTGGGCGGATAGATCAAGCCCGTCGAGACGCCGAAGATGCCCTGGTCCATCAACGACGACACCATCTTCTGCATCGTCTCGAGCTCGGTGGTGGTGGGCTTGCGGTCGTCTTCGCCGATGACCACCTCGCGGACCGTGCCGAGGCCGACGTACGACAACAAATTCGGGGAGATGCCGCCCTTCTCGATCGCGGCGAAGTAGCCGTTGAAGTCGGTCCAGGCCGCCGTGGCCGAGGCGGTCTTGCGCGGCGCCACCGATCCCGACTCGCCGATCACTTCCGTCGTCACGCCCTGGCGGATCTTGCTCTGGCCGTTGCCGTCGGTGAGGAGCGTCATGTCGGAGTGGCTGTGCAGGTCGATGAAGCCAGGCGCGACCGTGCGTCCTTTTGCATCGATGGTCTGCGCCGCAGTGCCGCTGACCTCGCCGACCGCCGCGATCTTGCCGCCAGCTATCGCGACCGATCCGGTGCGCGCCGCTCCGCCGGTACCGTCAACGATCTGGGCGTTGGTGATCAGTACGTCGTACGACGGCGCCTTCGGGGGGGCTGTTTGACAAGCAGCTACGAAGATCGCGAACGCTGCGACGAACGAGCCACGGAAGCACTGAAGCACGGAACTTTTCTTTCTCAACACCCCCCGAGATTCCGAGATTCCGTGATTCCGTGGCCCGTACGTGATCATCAATTCCCCTTGAACCTGGTAACGATCGCTTCCGCAAACGCGGACAGCGATCCCGCCGGCTCCTGCACGGCGGGCGCGATGTTGGCGCGGTCTGCGGCGTCCGCCGCGGCACTGCCTTGCACCGCGACGACGGTGTGGGCGAGGAGGTCGGAGACCTGGTCGGCGCCGAAGTTCGCGGCGAAGTTGAGGACCGCCGATGCGCTCGTGAACGTGACGAGATCGATCTTGCGATCGAGCAGCTGCCGGTAGACGTCGACGTGCGTGTCGGTGTCGAGGACCACCTCGGCGCCCTGTGCGCCGAGCAGCTCCGCGAGGTCGTCGGGCTGTTCCTTCGAGTGCATCACGAGGGCGCGGCGGCCGAACAGCGGCCGTGAGTCGAACCAGCGCAGGTGATCGCGGAAGTTGACGACCTTGCCGACGATCAGGAGGGCGGCGCCGGCCGGCTGCTCCTTCAACTGCTCGAGCAGCGAGCTGAGCGTGCCGGTGATGGTCTTCTGCGACGACAGCGTGCCGTGGAGAATGATTGCCGCCGGCTCCTCAGGCGATCGGCCGTGCTCGATGAGCGCGGCCAGCATCTTCGGCAGTTGCTGCGGTCCCGCGTACGACACGATCGTGCCGTCGAGCGACGCCAGCGCGGTCCAGTTGATCTTGGTCTTCTCGCGGCCTTCGTCTTCGTGGCCGCGCACGAACGTGACCGTGTCGCCGCCGCCGGGATACGTGATCGGAATGCCGGCGTAGGCGGTCGCGCCAATCGCGTGCGGCGTCCCGGGCACCACCTCGTAGCGCACGCCCTGCTCGTGCAGGAACAGCGCTTCCTCGCCGCCCTGATCGAACAGGAACGGATCGCCCCACTTGAGGCGCGCGACGTTCTTGCCCTCGCGCGCTTTTTCGGCGAGCAGGTAGCAGATCGCGTCCTGATCGCGCGGCTCGGGCGCCGCGCTGCCGACGTCGATGCGCTCGGCGTGCTTCGGCGCGGCGTCCAGCAGATCGGGATGCACGAGATGATCGAAGATCACCACGTCCGCCTTCTGCAGGCAGCGGTAGCCGCGCAGGCTGATGAGGTCGGGAGCGCCGGGGCCGGCGCCGATCAGGAAGACCGTGGCTCGCACGGGGGAATACTACAAGGTCTTTCGGGCTTGCGGGCTACGGGCTTGCGGCAAACTGCAGCGGGTGTTCTTCCCGTAAGCCCGCAGACCGTAAGCCCGCGGGACCTCAGTGTGCGACCGGTCCGTAGTAGCCGCGCTTGGTGCGGGCGGTGCTGCTGGGCCGCGCCACCTGCACCACGATCCGGCGGAACGCGCCGTCGCGGCGCGGGTTCTTCGACGCGTAGCCCATCGAATACTGGCTCGAGAGTTCATCGGCGATCTGGCCGTAGACGTCTTTCAGCTCGTCGATCTGCTTCGCGAAGAACGCGCGGCCGCCGGTTTCCTGCGCGAGCTGGCGCAATACGAACTCCGCTTCGCGAAAGCCCTTGAGCGCGCTCGTCTCCCGCGGCTGCAGGCCGATCGTATAAATCGCCGTCTCGGACCGCTTCGCGAGCTCGAGCACTTCCTCGAAGGTGACGAGGCTCGACGTGTCTTCACCGTCGGACAGGATGACGATTGCCTGGCGGCGGATCTCGTCCGGGTTCTTCACCTTGATCTTGGCCAGCTCCTTCAGCGCGATGTAGACGGCGTTATGCAGCGCGGTGGAGCCGCCGGCGGAGGTCGCGTGAATCGCCGACACCAGCGCCTCGACGTTGTTCGTGAACCCGAGCTTGATCTCGACGCGGCTGTCGAAGTCGACGATCTGGGCCAGGTCCTGCGGCCGCAGCTTCTTCGCGAAGCCGACGGCGGCTTCCTGCGCGTTCTGCATGCGCTGCTCCATGCTCGCGCTCGAGTCGATCAGCAGCGACAACGCGATTGGCAGGTTGGTGCGGTTGAAATACGTCAGCTCCTGTTTGGCGCCGTCCTCGAAGACGGAGAAGTCGCCCTGCCCGAGATCGGTGACGTAGCGGCCCTGCGCATCGGCAACCGTCACGTTCAATGAGACGACCTCGATGCCGGCCCGAAAAACCTGTGGCTTGTCTTGGGGTGCCGGAGGTGCCTGGGGTGCAGGTGCAGGAACGGCCTGGTGTGCCCGCATGGCGCCGCCCGCGAGCATCAACGCGGCAAGCGCGGCGATCGTGATCTCGCGCCGCATCATCATCGGATCGCCTGTCCGCGCGCCTGCCCGCCGTTGGCGTCGATGCCGGGCCTGGCCGACATGACTTCGATCTTCTCCGGTGGAATCAACGCCTGCGGCCGCGCGTAGACGACGCGATGCTGGCTCTTCAGGATCGCTGCGAGCTCGAGCATTTTCACCTCGAACGCCTGGCTGGTGAGCACGTCGATGCGCGTGCCGCCGGACTCCTTCGGTCCGCGATCGAGCACCAACGCGCGATTGCGCGCCGGTTCGTCCATCCTGGTGCCCGCCGGTGTCGTGAGCACGACCGCGTGCAGCACCGCGCCGCCCTTGGTCAATCCCTCGAGGACGTCGCGGTAGTGACGGTTGCTGAACTCGGTGTTTTCGGTCGTGAGGATGACGAGGGCCGCGCGATCCTCGTCGCGCTTCTGCAACCCCTGGCTGGTCTCGACGATCGCGTCGAGCAGGGTTGCGCCCGAGTCAGGCATCGCGAACACCTTGTTGACGCCGTCCTGCAACTGCTTTGGATCGGTGGTGTAGTCGCGGAGGATCGTCGGCCGGTCGGCGACGCCGACGATGGCGATCGGGCCGACGCCGTTCAGGGCCTTCACGAAAGCGGCGAGCGACGTGCGGATGTCGGCGATGTGGTCGCGGGCCGCCTCCGTGTTGTCGACGAGGATGGCAATCGCCATCGGCGAGGCCGCCGGCGTGACGCGCAGCACTTCGCGCCGGGCGCCGTCTTCGCGCACCGAGAATGCGTCGGTACCAAGACCCGTGATCGGCGCGCGCGTCTTGTGGTCCCACGCGCTCACGTAAAGGACCCGCTCGTTGGCCTGGGCGAGGACGGCGACGGAAAAGAGGAGGGCGTACGCGCCCCCGTACAAGAGACGAACGGTCATAAGTTCCTCTGGCCGCCGTAGGCGCGTCGGGCGGCTTCAGGCAGTATATCTTTACGCAGTATATTTTTGCCCATGGCGCAGACATCGCCGACCACCTTGCAGCTCATCGGGCAGCTCAGCACGATCGGGCTGTCCTTCGTGTTCGCGCTGGTGATCGGATTCGGCGCCGGCTACTGGCTCGATGGCGTCATCGGCACCAGGCCGTGGCTGTCGTTCGCGGGTTTCTTCCTCGGTCTTGCCGCGGGTGTGTTGAACGTCTACCGCGTCATGAAACTCGCCGATAAGGATCGTACCCGTGGTTCCACCGGTTCCACAGATTGAACGTGGAACCTGGTGATTAAGAGGGTCGCGCGTGACACGGCGCTCGCGTGTGTGGCGGTGGCGATCGGGTTTCTCCTCTGGAAGCGCAATGTCGCCGGGCCCCTCGGGGTGGTGGGCGGAGGCGTGCTGATCGGCCTGTCGTTCTGGGCGATCCGCGGCGGGGTTGATGCCCTCGTTCGGCTTCGCTCCGGGGGTGAAACAGGCCAAAAAACCTCGGCCCTGACGCTAGTGAAGTTTTTCACAAGGCATGCTATAGTGGCTCTCGCGGCCTACGGTATGATGGTGCGTTTGCGCCTCGACCCGGTGGGCTTGCTGGCGGGTGTGTCATCGCTCGGGGTGGCCGTCGCGGTCGAAGTGCTTAGAGATCTAAGATGGAGGCGTTTTCCGTGAGAACAAGTCGGTTGGTGCTGTCGTTGATGTTTGGGTTCGTTGTCCTCGGCCTGGCCTCGCCGGTCTACGCCCAGGAAGCTGCTGCCACCGGCGCAGGCGCGGCCGCGCAGTGGTCGATCATCACGGCCGGCTTCGCGCTCTCGATCGCGGCGCTTGGCGCGGCGCTCGGCCAGGGCAAGGCGGTTGCCTCGGCAGCCGAAGCCATCGCGCGGAACCCCGGCGCGGCCGGCGAAATCCGCGGCGCGCTGATTCTGGGCCTCGTGCTCATCGAATCGCTCGTGATTTACGTGCTGCTCATCTCGTTGATTCTGTTCTTCCTCAATCCCTTCGTCGGCTAACGCCGACGAAAGTCAGAAGGCTAACGGCAGAAGGCAGAAGGAATTTCCTTCTGCCTTTTCTTTTTGTTTCTGCCTTTTGCCTTTTGCCTTCAGACTTCGTGAAGTGACCCGCCTCGACTTCCTCCTGCTCCTCATGATCGTCATCTGGGGAAGCAATTTCTCGATCGTGAAAGTGGCGTTGCGGGATTTTCCGGAAGTCCCGTTCAACGCCATGCGACTCGTCGTCGCGACGGTGGTGTTCCTGGCGGTGATCCTCGCGACGCCCGCACGCGCGCGGCTGCGCACCCTGACGCGCCGCGACTGGATCGAGCTGGCCTTCCTCGGATTCGTCGGCACGTTTCTCTACCAGTTCTGTTTTGTCTCGTCGGTGAAACGCACCAGCGTCGCCAACGGATCGCTGATCATCGGCATTTCGCCGATCGTGATTGCACTGATGTCGGCGGCGGCCGGTCACGAGCGCATCCGGCCGGTGCGATGGCTCGGCATTGCCGTGGCGATGTCCGGCCTCTATCTCGTCGTCGGCCACGGTGTCGATCTGACCGGGCAGACGTGGCGCGGCGACCTGTTGATGATGGGCGGCGTGATCTGCTGGGCCACCTACTCGGTCGCGTCGCAGTCGATCCTGAAGCGCCATTCGCCGCTGCTCGTGATCGCGCTGACGTTTTCGATCGGCGCGACCCTCTACGTGCTGACGATGACGCCGATCCTGATCGCGGTGGAGTGGCGCGCGATCTCGGGCTTCAGCTGGCTGCTGATGCTGACGTCGGCGCTGCTCGCCCTCAACCTGTCGTACTGGATTTGGTATACGGGCCTGAAGCGGCTGGGCGGATCGCGCACCTCGGTCTACAGCTACCTGACGCCGGTCGTCGCCATGGTGGTCGCCGCCATCTGGCTGGCGGAGCCGATCTCAACCAACCAGATCGCCGGGGCCTCGGCCATTTTCGCGGGCCTGCTCATCACACGCTTCGTCAATTGACTCGGCCCGTCAAGGGACGACCTTCTGTGTCTAATCTGTGTGAATCTGTGGCCCTTGAACGACCGTTCGACCCTGGTTGTGGACTTCCCGGCCCTGCCTGCGGTATTCTTCGCAGTTAATTGTAAGTCGTTGTAACTGTCCGCAAAACCTCGCGTCGCTACAATCTGTTCGTTCGCTCATAAATTGTTGTTTTGGCGTTGTTTTGTTGGGTCCGGCTTCGATCTGAGAGCTCAAGGTGAATTCTGAGATTTCGGCTACCCCACGGATCTGAGGAGGAGAGCATGAGTCGTTGGACTACGGGCCTTTTGGCCCTTTTGGTGACACTGTCGGTTAGTGTCCCGGCGTTTGCACAGGGCGGCGGCGCCAGCAGCACGGGTACTATTCAGGGAAGAATTACCGATTCACAGGGTGCCGTGTTACCTGGCGTGACGGTCGTGGCTACGAGTCCGTCGGCGCTTGGCGCACAGACGGCGGTGTCGTCCGAAGCCGGTAACTATCGGTTCCCAGCGCTGCCCCCTGGCGTGTATTCGCTGAGCTACGAGTTGGCCGGCTTCAACACCCTGAGGCGCGAGGGCATTCAAATCTCGCTGGGGTTCACCGCCTCGATCAACGTCGAATTGTCGCTGGCGACATTACAGGAAACCGTCACGGTCAGCGGTCAGTCGCCGGTGATCGACAC
>JAYWEJ010000283.1:0-17373 GCA_043779345.1 Acidimicrobiia bacterium
AATGTTGATCTCACCCTGCCAGCGGGACAACTGATCGTTTTTACAGGCGTCAGCGGATCGGGCAAGTCTTCACTCGCATTCGATACGATCTATGCGGAAGGGCAGCGCCGTTACGTCGAGTCGCTGTCCGCCTATGCGCGCCAGTTCCTCGAGCGCATGGAGAAGCCGGACGTCGATCGCATCGAGGGCATCTGTCCGTCGATCGCCATTCGGCAGAAGAACTCGGTTCGCAATCCCCGCTCCACGGTCGGCACCGTCACGGAGATCCACGACTACATGCGCCTGCTCTACGCGCGTGTCGGCCGGACCATCTGCCGCACGTGCGGCCTGGAAGTCATCCGCGAAACCGCCGAGGTCGTGACCACGCGGTTGATGGCGCTGCCGGAAGGCACGCGTCTCTTGCTCGGCTTCGACATTCCGGTCATGGCGATCGGCGACGTCGACGAATCAACGGCGTCTGAAGACGGCGAAGGCCCGGAGCTGGATCTTGGCTCGCCGACCGCGGCCGGAAAAGAGTCGGCACAGGCGGTCGCAATTGAGAACTTGCGGCGAAAGGGCTTTGGCCGATTGCTGATCGCCGATCAGGCCGTCACGCTCGAAGACGTCGATCCCAAGGCGCTCAAGACAATGACGACCCTGCGGGTGGTCGTCGATCGCATCAAGGTATCCGCGGACGCGCGCACGCGCATCACCGACTCGGTCGAGACCGCGTACACCGAAGGCGGCGGCGCCGCGTGGGCGCTGCAACTCCAGGAGCCTTCGACAAGCTCCGGGCAAGCCGCTGCGCCGATACCGCATCTCTTCTCCGAGCGATTCGAATGCCGCACCTGCGGCATTCCCTACGAAGATCCGCAGCCGCGCCTGTTCTCGTTCAACAATCCGTTCGGCGCGTGCCCGACCTGCCATGGCTTCGGCAACATCATCGAGCTCGACCAGGAGCTGGTGGTGCCCGATCAGCAGAAGTCGATCAACCAGGGCGCGATCGAGCCGTGGACCAAGCCGCACTATCGATCGCATCTCGCCGAGTTGAAGCGGGCCGCCAAAGACGGCAGCGTCCGCCTCGATGTGCCGTGGCGCGATTTGACCCCCGAAGAGATCGCGATAGTCATGGACGGCGACCCTTCGACAGGCTCAGGGCAGGCGGCGGACTATGAAGGCGTGCGCGGATTTTTCCGCTGGCTCGAGCGCAAGAAATACAAGGTCCACGTTCGTGTCTTCCTGAGCCGCTACCGCGGCTACCTGACCTGCCCCGATTGCGGCGGCGCGCGCCTGCGGCGCGAAGCACGCGACGTACAGGTCGGCGGCGTGACGATCGACAAGGCGTCGGCGCGGACGGTTCGTGAGGCGCAGCAGTTCTTCGCCGATCTGCAGCTCACCGAGAAGGAGACGGCGATCGCCGACAAGGTCCTGAAAGAGGTCCGGCGCCGTCTCGGGTTCCTGCGCGACGTCGGTCTCGACTACCTGACGCTCGATCGCCTGTCGTCGACGCTGTCGGGCGGCGAAGCGCAACGCATCAACCTTGCGACTTCCCTTGGCTCCGCGCTGGTCGGGACGCTGTATGTGCTCGACGAGCCGTCGATCGGACTGCACACGCGCGACAACGAACGCCTGATCGCGATCCTGCGGCAGCTCCGCGACCAGGGCAACACCGTGATCGTCGTCGAGCACGATGCCGACATGATTGCGGTGGCCGATCATGTCGTCGACATGGGACTGGGTGCCGGCGAGCACGGCGGCCGCGTCGTGTATTCGGGATCGCTCGAAGGCCTGCTCAAGGAGCCACGCTCGTTGACCGCGAAGTACCTCCGCGGCGAGTTGAGCATTGCCATCCCCGCGTCACGCCGCAAGGGCACGCCGCAGCGCATCAGGCTGTTCGGCGCGACGGAGCATAATCTCAAGGGCGTCGACATCGAGATTCCGCTCAACACCCTGACGTGCGTGACCGGCGTCAGCGGATCGGGCAAGTCGACCCTCGTGCACGACGTGCTCTACGCCGCGTTGAAGCGCGCCAAGGGCGATTGGGATCGCAAGGTCGGCGCGCACCAGCGGCTCGAAGGCCACGAGTTCGTCAGCGACGTCGTGCTGGTGGACCAGACGCCGATCGGCCGCACGCCGCGATCGAATCCAGTGACGTATCTGAAGGCGTTCGATCCGATCCGCGAGCTGTTTGCCGCGACCAAGGACGCCAAATCGCGCGGCCTCACCGCGAGCCATTTCTCCTTCAACGTGCCAGGCGGGCGCTGCGAAGCCTGCCAGGGTGAAGGCGAAGTGCGCGTCGAGATGCAGTTCCTCGCCGACGTGTTCGTGCCGTGCGAGCAGTGTGACGGCCGCCGCTTCAAGCAGCAGGTGCTCGACGTCCGCTATCGCGGCAAGAACGTGACGCAGGTCCTCGACCTGACGGTGCGCGAGGCGCTGTCGTTCTTTGCGAGCACGCCAAAGGTATTGCGCCGGCTGCAGGTCCTCGATGAGATCGGCCTCGGCTACCTGCGCCTGGGCCAGCCGGCCACCACGCTGTCGGGCGGCGAGGCGCAGCGCATCAAGATCGCGGCCCACCTCTCGTCGCACGCCGGCGAGCGGCTGCTCTACATCCTCGATGAGCCGACGACCGGCCTGCACTTCGACGACATCGCGAAGCTGCTATCGGCGTTCCGTAAACTGCTCGAAGCCGGCCACACCCTCATCGTCATCGAGCACAACCTCGACGTCATCAAGGTCGCGGACTGGATCATCGATCTCGGCCCGGACGGCGGCGAGGACGGCGGCCGTTTGCTGGCGATGGCGACGCCTGAGCAGGTCGCGCACAATCCCGCCTCGCACACGGGAAAGTACATTCGGGAAGTGTTATCTTCTGGGAAGCTCCTCCAGACCGTAGCTCGCTAAAGCCGATATGAAAATCACCACCGCGGGCTTTGCGCTCGCTTTGATCGCCCTTAGTGTGTCCGCGGCCTCGGCCCAACCGGCGCTCGTGGAACTGCTGCAACGGCACGGCGTGCCGGCAAGGCATGGCGGCCTTGATGCGGCGTTTGACGCTCACCTGATGCCAACGGTGCCGGTCACACCGGGATCCTTCGCGACGCCGCTCGCCGTCCTGACGAGCGCGGCAGGGAACGAGCGCATCGCCGGAGCGTATGCCTTCGGCATTCTCGCTGGCCGATCCGGACGCGCGGCGTCCCCGCAGGAGCTGGCCGCGGCCGGACAGTCGCTGGTGTTGATGATGGGATCCGGCGATCGGCGCACGCGCATCGCGGGCGCCCGCGTGTCGGGCCGCATGTTTGCGGCGCCTTTTGATCGCTCCGGCTTCCGGCCGGCTGTGCCGCCCGGGATGGTCGACGCCCTGTTCGCGCTCCTGAACCAGGACCACGAGATCGAGCTGCTCGCGGCGATGGACGCGATTGGCCAGTTGCGCGACATCAGCGCCATCAGCTCCCTGACCGAGCGCTATCGCTACTACCGTGACGGCAACAACCGTTTGCTGGCCGGCGGCGCGCTCGAGGCGCTGGCCCGCATTGGCGACGCGTCGACCATTGAGATCGTCAAGCAGCTGGCGGGCGATCGCTGGGCTGACGGCAGGGATCCCACCGCGCTGGCGGTGGCGTTCGCGCGCGAGCGCATGCTCGGCGACGGATCGATCGCGATGATCCGGATGGCCCTCGACGACAAGTCGCGCCGCGACCAGGCGCGCGGCTACCTCGCCGAGCTCGGCGCACCCGTGCCGTGATTTTGCCCGTCGATTTCTATCGACGTCCCACGCTCGACGTCGCGCGCGACCTGATCGGCAAGGTCCTCCTCTACAAGGCGAAGTCTGGAACCACCGCCGGCGCGATCGTCGAGGTCGAAGCCTACATTGGTGAGGACGATCCCGCCTGCCACGCGGCGCCCGGGCCGACCGAACGCAACGCGCCGTTGTATGGACCGCCAGGGCGCGCCTACGTTTATCTCAACTACGGCTTGCACGACATGATGAATTGCGTGACCGAACCGGAGGGTCAACCGGCCGCAGTGCTCATCCGCGCGCTCGAGCCGCTCGAGGGATTACCGCTGATGCGCCATCGCCGAGCGCAAGCGAAGTGGAGAAAGGGCAAGCCGCCGGTTTCCGATCACGAACTGTGTCGAGGCCCGGGCAACCTCTGCAGAGCAATGGGCATCACGTTGGACGACAACCAACGACCGCTCCAGCGCGGCCCGTTAACGATTCACGAGCGAGGGATCGAAGCCGGCGAGATCGTCTGGGACTCGCGCATCGGGATTCGTGTGGGCACCGAACACCAGTGGCGAGCGACCCTGGCTGGTCACAAGTGCGTGTCTGGCAAACGTAGAGGCGCGTCTTTAGACGCGCCTGGCAGGCGGGACTAAAGTCCCGCCTCTACGACGGCGGCTGTTTGATCGTGACCGTCATCTGCGGGCCGGGGATTGAGATGCCCTTGGCGTCGAACGCTTTCTTGATCCGGCGCCTGAGCTCGCGGCCGACGTCCCACTGCCTCAGCGGCAGCGTCTTGATACGGAATCGCAGCGTCACCTCGCTGGCCTTGAACGCTTCGAGGCCGAGGACCTCGAGCGGCTCGAGGATGCTGGCGGCGTAGCCGGGGTCCTGCGTGAGCTCGCCGGCGACGTCCCGCACCACCTCGACGATCCGATCGGTGTCATCGTCATAGCCGGCGGCAATGTCGATCACGTAGTAGGAGTAATCCTTCGACCTGTTCGAGAGCGTGCGGATGTCGCCGTTGGCAATGGTGTGCACCACGCCTTCGAGGTCGCGCAGCACGATGGTGCGCAGGTTGATCTCTTCGACCGCGCCGCCGATGCCGTTGATCTCCGCCGCATCGCCAAGGCGGACCTGATCCTCGGCGATCAGGAAGATCCCCGCGATGATGTCCTTGACCAGCGTCTGCGCGCCGAAGCCGACCGCCAGGCCGATGATGCCGGCGCCGGTCAGGACCGGCGTGGTGTCGACATCGAGCTCGCGCAGCACCATCAGGATGGCCGCGCTCCAGATCAGGATCGCGAAGAACCGCCGCGACGTCGCGCCGATGGTGTGCAGGCGCTTCCGCCGCTCCGTGGTCTGCAGATCGTCGCCGTCCGCGATCTCGTGTTCGGCGTTCCTGATCACCGACGCCGCAAACCGGTTGGCGGCAAACGCCAGCAGGATCAGCAGCAGGATCCGCGCGCCACTTTCCGCGGCCCACCGGCTGACGTCTTTGGAATGAAGGCCGACCGTCTGCTCCACGCCCGCCAGGTCGAGGGCGGGGAAGGCGAGGATCAGCAGGCCCAGGATGAAGGTGATGCCGCGGACCGCCTTGACGGTGGCGTTCGCGATCGGTTGCGTGTGAAAGCGCTCGCCCTCGATGCTGCGCAGCAATCGTCGGGTCAGCGATCCAACCAGCAGCGCGATCGCCGCCGCCGCCAGTGCGGCGAGCGCAAGGGCGGCAAGCGCCTCGAGCGAGATGAATGCGGGTAACGCCGGAGGCGTGGTCGCCTGCATTGAGTAGCGTTAGTGTAATCGGTGGATCGTAATCGGTGGATCGTAAACGGCGGCCTAACGTCGCCGGACGCGGCGCTCCTGCTGGGCCTCGATGGGAATGCGGAGGGTCGAGCGGCGCCCGTCGCGCAGGATGTCGACGCGCACGGTGGAGCCGATGGCGGTATCGGCGATCAGCCGGACGAACTGCGACGGATCGGCGATGGTAGTGCTGTTGACGGAAACAATGACGTCGCCGGGCTCGAGCCCGTTTCGGAACGCCACCGAATCCCGGGACATCTGGTCGACAACCACGCCGTCGCTGGCCGGGGCGCGCAGCTCGCCCGCGAGTCGCGCGGTCAGGGGAATCACCGAGACGTAGCCGATCGATCCACGGCGGACGCGGCCGAACTTCTTCAGGTCGTCGACGACGCGGCGGACCAGGTTGCTGGGCACCGCGAAGCCGATGCCCTGGTAGCCGCCGCTCTGCGAGAAGATCGCGGTGTTGATGCCGACGAGCTCGCCGCGGCCGTTGATCAACGCGCCGCCGGAGTTGCCGGGGTTAATCGCCGCGTCGGTCTGGATGAAGTCCTCGTACTGCGTGATGCCGACATTGGCGCGGCCGAGCGCGCTGACGATGCCGAGCGTGACCGTCTGATTGAGCGAGAACGGATTGCCGACCGCCATCACCCATTCGGCGACCTTCAGCTTCGAGGAATCGCCCCACGGAATCACCGCCAGCCCCGTCGCGTCGATCTTCAGCAACGCCAGGTCGGTCCACGAATCGACGCCGATGATCTTCGCCTTGACGTCGCGATGTTCGCCGACCGTCACCGTCACTTCCGCGACGTCGTCGCCGATCACGTGATTGTTGGTGACGACGAAGCCGTCGGCGGAAATCACGACGCCCGAGCCGAGGCTCTGCTCGGCGCGGCTGCGGCCGAACATCTCGGCCTGGTCGCCGAAAAAGTATTGGAAGAACGGATCGTTGGCGAAGGGCGACGCCGATCGCCGCACCACCTGGACGGACGAAATGTTCGTGACCCCGCGCACCGTTTGCGCCGCGACCCTGGTGAAATCCGGCCCGGTGGTCGGCGCGGCTGCCACCGCTTGTTCTTCGGGCACGGTGGCCTTGACGTCAGCCGCCGGCGCCAGCGCGATAATCTCAGGCTGATCGGTGGCGAGTCCGGACAGGACGATGCCGGCAAGGATGCCTGCGACGAGCAGGCTGATCATGGAGAGCGTTTTCAACATCAATCAGGCTGTCAGGTTGTCAGGTTGTCAGGTCGTCAGGTCGTCAGGAGACCACGCGCCGCGGCGCTTCGCCCGGCAGCTTCGGCACCGTAATCGTCAACACGCCGTCGGCGAGATCCGCGGTCACCGCGTCGCCGTTGACCGGATGCGACAGCACAAACGTGCGCATGAATTCGCCGTGGCCGCGCTCGACCTGGTGATACTGCTCGCACGACACGCGCGCTTCGCGGCGCCCCTGCAGCGTCAAGCGGTTTTCATGCACGTCGATGCGCACCTGCTCGCGCGACAGGCCCGGGAGCTCGGCGGTGAAAATGAAGGCATCCGAGGTTTCGCACAGATCGACGGCGGGCGCCCACCCTTGCGGGCCATGAGACGCCAGGCGCTCGAGGCCATGCTGGATGCGGATCAGATCGCGGAACGGGTCCCAACGCGCAAAGACCACGATTGAAATCGTAGCACGGTCGGTCCGGCTGGTTCGGAGGAAGGGCCGTATGCTAAACTCGCAAGGTTCTACTACCTGATTACAAAGGCTTTATGGCAGACAACCTTCTCGCAACCCAGCTCCGCAAGGGGATGATCGTCAAGATCGAGAACAAGCTTTTTCGTATCTTCGACCGCCAGCACGTGACGCCCGGCAACCTCCGCGGCTTCGTGCGCGTCAAGATGCGGAACATCCAGAACGGCGTGATGGCCGAGGAGAAGTTCCGCTCCGAAGACATCATCGAGCGCGTCTCCCTCGAGCAGAAAGAGATGCAATATCTCTACAACGACAACGAGGGCTATCACTTCATGGACACCAACACCTACGACCAGGTGCAGCTGCAGCCCGACCTGCTGGGAGATATGGTGGGCTTTCTGAAGCCGGAGATGAGCGTCGAGGTGGAGTTCTACGGGGAGAATCCGATCGGTATCGAGCTCCCGCAGACGGTGGACCTGAAGGTGGTGCAGACGATGCCGGCCATCAAGGGCGCGACCGCGACCAACCAGACCAAGCCGGCTACGCTCGAGACCGGTGTGGTCATCCAGGTGCCGCCCTTCATCGGCGAGGGCGACATGATCCGCGTCAACACCGAGACCGGCGAGTACCAGACCCGGGCCTGATAAGCTCCGTCCATGACGCGCCGCTGGCTGGTTGGTTTGGCGCTGCTGTGCCTCACGTCGTGCGCGTCGACGGGATCGATACCAAATCGCCAGACCGTCTCCGACGGGTTGAAGGAGCGCGTCGGCGCCGACGCCGCCGGCTTCCCCCTGTCCGCGCCACCGTCACTGCCGCCTGGCGTGACCCTCGACGACGGCTTGTCGAACACCGAGGCGGTGTCAATCGCGCTCTGGAACAACCCCGCATTTCAAGTCGCGCTCGCCGACCTCGGCTTCGCGCGCGCCGATCTGGTCGAGGCACGGCAACTCCGCAATCCAATCCTGTCGTTGTTGTTCCCGTGGGGACCCAAACAGCTCGAAGCGACGCTGCAGTTGCCGATCGAAGCGATCTGGCAGCGCCCGCGCCGCATCAAGGTGGCGACGCTGAACGCCGATGCGATCGGCGCGCGCCTGATGTCCGACGGCCTCGGCGTCGTGGCGCTCACCCGGACGTCCTACGTGGAGACCTCGGCGGCCGACGCGCGAGTCCGTCTTTCGCAGGAGAGCGCCGCCGTGTGGGGCAGTCTTCGCACCATCACCGACGCGCGGTTGCGCGAAGGCGATATCAGCGAGCTCGAGGCGCGCTCGGTGCGCAGCGAGGCGGCGATGGCCCAGGCCGCCGCCCGCGGCGCCGAAGGCGATCGCGATGTCGCTCGCATTCAACTCGAGGCGACGCTGGGATATTCGATCGCCAACGCCGCGCTGATACCGATCGACGATCTGGTGATCGCGTCTTGCGCAACGAGCGATCAGCAAATGACCGAGGCGATGGCGGCACGGCCCGATGTCAGGGCCGCCGAGCTCGCGGTGGAGGCGGCCGGCGCGCAGGTCGGACTCGAGCGCTCGCGCATCCTGAATATCGCCGCCACCCTCGATGCGAACGGCGAAGGGAAGGAAGGCTTCGAACTCGGGCCGGGACTTGGCCTCGACCTGCCGATCAATCGCAATGCCGGTCCGCGCGCGCGCGCGGCCGCGTTACTCGAGCAGGCAGCCCGTCGATACATCGCTGTTCGCGTGGCTGTGCAAGCGGAGCTGCGAACGGCGACCGCGCGCCTGGCTCGTGCCCGCGAGGTCTTGCGCATCTGGGACCAGGACGTTCTCGAGACGCTGCACATCGAGCGGCAACAGTCCGAGAAGGCCTACCAGGCCGGCGAGGTGCCCTTGTTCTCGGTCTTGGATACGGCGCGGCGGCTGGTGACCGCGCGGCGTGCGCGCCTCGATGCGCGGGTCGAGTTGCTGCACGCGGCGATCGCGCTCGATCGCGCGATCGGTAAGAGTTGCGCCTTCCCATGAGCGCAGAGGTCAGATGATGACGCGATCGGTATCGCTCGCGGTGATGACGGCGCTCCTGACAGCGGCGTGTGGTGGCGGCACGGCGGCGCCGGCCAAGGCCGATCCGCCCGCCAAGGTCGCCAACCCGGTCGGCGAAGCAAGTCTCACGTCGGTCACGCTCAGTGAAGATGCCGTGAAACGGCTTGGCATCCAGACCGCAACGGCCGCGGTCGAAACGGTTCAACGATCGCGACACGCCGGCGGAGAGATCATCGTCCCGCCCGGTGGCGCCGTGACCGTGACGGCGCCGGTCTCGGGCACGCTGCAAGCGCCTGACGGCGTGCCCTCGCCGGGAGCGCGGGTATCGCGCGGGCAGACGATCTTCGCGCTCTATCCGATTCAGCCGGCAGACCGCGATGTGCAGCTGGATTCCGAGCGCGCCGCGGCAACCACGGAAGCAGAGCTCGCACTGGCGATCCAGCGGCGGCAGCGCCTCGAACGGCTGCTCGCCGATGGCGCCGCCAGTCAGCGATCCGTCGAGGAGGCGCGCGCGCAGCAGGCGGTCGCCGAAGCGAATGCGCAGGCCGCCCGGGCGCGGGCGAAGGATCTTGGACGGAGCCCCACCGGCACTGGTGGCGGCATGGCCGTGCGCTCGCCGATCGCCGGCGTGCTGGTGTCGATCACCGCCGCACCCGGCCAGACCGTCGCGGCGTCGGCGCCGCTCTTCGAGGTCGCGCAAGCCGAGGGACTGTGGGTGAAAGTGCAGGTGTTCGTCGGCGAACGGGCCGGAGTCGATCGCTCGCGGCCCGCGGAGATCGTGGCGCTCGGCGACGTGCCCGGACCGGCGATCATCGCGGCTCCGGTCACCGGCCCTCCCTCGGCTGATCCGAATACGGCGACGACCGACCTGTTCTATGCATTGACGGCGGCCGGCAATGTTCGCGCCGGTGAGCGGGTGTCGGTGCGGCTGCCGCTGTCGGGTTCGGAGCAGGGACTGGTGGTGCCGACCGCCGCCATCCTCTACGACCTGAACGGCGGATCGTGGGTCTACGAAGTGACGAGTCCGACGACGTTCGTCAGGCGCCGCGTCGAAATCAGATCGCAGGTCGGCGACAAGACGCTGCTGACGAGGGGTATCGATCCCGGCACGAAGGTCGTGATCGCCGGCGCCGCCGAGCTCTTCGGCACCGAATTCGGGGCGGGGAAGTAGCGATGCGCTGGCTGGTCGGAGCCTCGCTCCGCCACGCGGTCGTCGTCGTTGCCATGGCCGTCATTGGCGGCATCGCCGCGATCCGATCGGTGCCGACCATCCCGCTCGATGTCTTTCCTGAATTCGCGCCGCCCCTCGTCGAAATCCAGACCGAGGCGCCAGGACTCTCGACGCCCGAAGTCGAGGCGCTCGTCAGCGTGCCGATTGAAAGCGCGCTGGCCGGTGTTCCCGGTGTGAAAACCATTCGATCGAAGTCGGTGCTCGGCCTGTCGTCGGTGGTGCTGATTCTCGACGCCGGCGCCGATCGCATGGCGGCGCGCCAGCACGTCCAGGAGCGGCTCGCAACGATCGCGTCGTCATTGCCCGGAGCAGCGCTCGCGCCGGTGATGCTGCCGCCGCTCTCGTCGCTCAGCCGGCTGATCAAGATCGGCGTGACGTCGCCGACGCAATCGCAAGTGGCGATGACCACCCTGATCCGCTGGACGGTGCGGCCGCGGTTGATGGCGGTGCCGGGCGTCGCCAACGTCGCGATCTGGGGCCAGCGGGATCGGCAGCTGCAAGTGCTCGTCGATCCCGAGCGATTGCAGGCGAACCACGTGTCGCTCGACGACGTCGTTCGCGCCGTCGGCTCGGGGGTCTCGACCGAAACCGGCGGCTTCATCGATACCGCGAACCAGCGTCTTGCCGTGTCGCATTCACAGCTCGTGCATTCGACGACCGATCTGGCGCGGCTGATGGTGACGCCGCGCGTCGGTACGGCACTGCGTGTCGGCGACGTGGCGACGGTCGTCGAAGGCCACCAGGCGCCGATCGGCGATGCGGTGATCAACGACGGACCGGGGCTGCTGCTGATCGTCGAGAAGCAACTCGGCGCCAATACGCTGCAAGTCACGCAGGATGTCGAACGGGTCCTCGAGCAACTGCGGCCGGCGCTCGGCGACTTGCAGCTCGATCCGACGATCTTCCGGCCGGCGACGTTCATCGAGATGTCGATCTCAAACCTGAATCGCGCGCTGCTGATCGGCTGCGTCCTCGTGGTGATCGTGTTGATCATCTTCCTCGCCGACTGGCGGACGGCCCTGATCAGCAGCCTCGCCATTCCGTTGTCGCTGCTCGCCGCGGCGCTGGCGTTGCGGTATCGCGGCGGCACCATCGACACGATGGTCCTGGCCGGTCTCGTCATCGCCCTGGGAGAAGTCGTCGACGACGCGATCATCGACGTCGAGAACATCGTGCGGCGGTTGCGCCTCAATCGAGCCGCGCCGGAGCCGCGGCCGGCATTCACGGTCGTCTTCGAGGCCTCGCTCGAAGTGCGCAGCGCGGTCGTGTTCGGCAGCCTGATCGTGATGCTGGTGTTCCTGCCGGTGTTCATGCTCGGAGGGTTGGCGGGCGCCTTCTTCAGGCCGCTCGCCACTGCCTACGTCCTCGCGATCCTCTCGTCGCTAATCGTGGCGTTGACCGTGACTCCGGCGCTGTCGCTGCTGCTGTTGCCACGGCACCTCGACACCAGGGAATCGCCGGTGACGGCGCGATTGAAGTCCTGGTATCGAGGCGTGCTGCCGCGCCTCATCGGTCGGCCGGTCGTCGCCGGCGGCGTGCTCGCGGGACTGATGGTGGCGACGCTCGCGGCGACGCCGTTTCTCGGCGAGGAGTTCCTGCCGAACTTCCGTGAATACGACTTCCTGATGCACTTCGTCGAAAAGCCGGGCACGTCGCTCGAAGCGATGCGCCGGATTACCGAGCGCGCCAGCAAGGAGCTCCGCGCCATTCCCGGGGTGCGCAACTTCGGCTCGCACATCGGCCGCGCCGAAGTCGCCGACGAAGTCGTCGGTCCCAATTTCACCGAGCTCTGGATCAGCCTCGATCCCGGCGTCGACTACGATGCGACCGTCGCGAAGGTCCAGGCCGCCGTCGATGGCTATCCCGGCTTGCAGCGCGACCTGCTCACTTACCTCCGTGAACGCATCAAGGAAGTCCTCACCGGCGCCAGCGCCACGGTGGTTGTGCGAATCGAGGGTCCCGACCTGGCGAGGCTGCAGGCGCATGCCGCGACCGTCCATGACGCCCTGGCGCCAATCGAGGGGGTGACCGATCTCAAGGCGCAAGCGCAGGTGCTGGTGCCGCAGATCGAGGTGACGTATCAGCCTGAGCGGGCGGAACGGCTTGGACTGACCGCCGGTGAGGTGCGCCGCGCGGTGACGACCGTCGTGCATGGCGCCAAGGTTGGCGAGTTCATCGAGAACCAGCGATTCTTCGACGTCGTCGTCTGGGGCACCCCGGAGTCGCGCGGCAGCCTGGAGGCGCTGCGCGGGTTGCGGCTGCCGGTGCCCGGCGGCAGCACGGTGCCGCTCCGGGCGGTCGCCGACGTGCAGATCATGCCGGTGCAGAACGAGATCACGCGCGAGAACGGCTCACGGCGGATCGATGTGACGTGCAACGTGCGCGATCGCGACCTGGGATCGGTGGCGCGCGACATTCAGGCAAGGCTCGCGACGATCAACCTCGGCGAGGGCTATCACGCGACGGTGCTGGGCGAATACGCGGCCCGGGCCGAATCGAGGCGCAGCCTGCTGATGTGGAGCGGCGTGGCGATTCTCGGCATCCTGCTGATCCTGCTGACGGATTTTGGGACGCTGCGACTCACCGCCCTCGTGTTCTTGACGCTGCCGTTCGCGCTGGTCGGCGCGATCGGCGCGGCGTTTGTCAGCGGCGGCGTCTTGTCGCTGGGCTCACTTGTTGGCCTCGTGACGGTGGTTGGCATTGCCGCGCGCAACGGCATCATGCTCGTCAGCCACTATCGGCACCTGGAAATCGAAGAGGGCATGAGCTTCGGGCGCGACCTGGTGCTGCGGGGGTCCGAGGAGCGCCTGTCGCCCATTCTGATGACCGCGCTGGCGACCGGCCTGGCGCTGGTGCCGATCGCGATCAGCGGCACCCGCGCCGGCCACGAAATCGAGCATCCGATGGCCGTCGTGATCTTGGGCGGTCTCATCACCTCGACCGTCCTCAACCTTTTTCTGTTGCCGCCCCTATACTTACGGTTCGGCCGCCCTGCCACGACCGATCCATAATCGAAGTCAGTCATGGATGTTGTCCGAACACCCGCCACGGGTTGGATTGAAGTCGTCGTCGGGAGCATGTTCAGCGGCAAGAGCGAAGAGCTCATTCGCCGCCTGCGCCGCGCGCAGATCGCCCGCCAGCGCGTCCAGATTTTCAAGCCGTCCGTCGATACGCGGTACGCGACCGACCACATCGTGTCGCACAGCGAGCTGAGGATTCCGTCGGACACCGCGAAGACCGCCCGCGACCTGCTCGAGCAGGTGCGCCCCGATACCGAAGTCGTCGGCATCGACGAAGGTCAGTTCTTCGACGCCGAGCTGCCGACGGTGGCCTCGGAGCTGGCGCGCCGCGGCGTCCGCGTGATTGTCGCCGGCCTCGACCAGGATTACCTCGGCAAGCCGTTCGAGCCGATGCCGCAGCTGCTCGCGATCGCGGAATACATCACCAAGACCCGCGCCATCTGCATGGTGTGCGGCAATCCCGCGAACCACACCCAGCGCCTCGTCGTCAGCTCCGATCGCGTATTGCTCGGCGCGCAAGGCACCTATGAAGCGCGCTGCCGGCACTGCTTCGATCCGACCCTGGCGCGCGAAGAGGAAACTAAGGCCGTCAGGGAAGCCGCCGGGAAGACGCGATGACCCTGCAGGAGCTTGCCCCTGTTCTCCGGCAAGCGCTGTTCGCGCTCGGTGTGCTCTTCGTGATTGTCGATCTGAAGGTCGGCGCACAGATCCTGAGCTGGTGGCGCAAGCGTCACCAGGCGGTCGTGACCTGGCCTGGTCCGAAGCCCCCCTTCTTCGCCATCAACCTCGCAATCGGTGTGCTGCTCGGCGTCCTGTTGTTCGTGACCGCGTATGTCGAAATCAGCCGGCTGCGGCGCGGCTGGGCGGCGGCGCCCTCGATGTTCGGCGTCGTGATGATGTTCTTCTATTACGGCTACCTGCTGCCGCTGTCGACGCGCATCCGCCGCGGCCTCTACGCGGACGGCATCTGGACCGACTCCGGTTTCATGCGCTACGCCGACATCGGCGGCCTCACCTGGAAGGGCGATGACACGCTGATCGCCGCGTCGCGGCAAAAAACGCTGGCGCGGCGCCTGCGCGTGCCCGGCGTGCACCTCGGCGAGGTCCGGCATTTCCTCCGCGAGAAGATCGGCGACCACGCCATCGAGTTCGACGCAGGCCCGGGCTTGCATCTTGGAACGCGCGACACGCGTGAGTCGGTTTAACGCAATTGTGTGTAGTTTGTTGAAAGCCGAAAGCTGATAGCCGAAAGCCAACGGCCGATAAGGGGAGAGCAGTCATGGCCGCACGTCCTACCTGGAAGGGCTACATCAAGGTCAGCCTCGTCACCATCCCGGTCCGCGTCTACCCGGCGACGGAATCGAGCGCGACGATCTCGTTCAATCAGCTGCATGCGGCGTGTCAGACGAAGATCCAGCAGAAGAAGTGGTGCCCGAAGTGCGAGATCGAGCTGACGCAGGCCGATATCGTGAAGGGCTACGAATTCGAGAAGGGCCGCTGGGTGGTCGTCGAGGAAGAGGACATCGCCAAGGTCAAGACCGAGTCGAGCAAGATCATCAACCTGCTGCAGTTCACGGACGTCGACGCGATCGATCCGATGTACGTGGACAAGGCGTATTACCTCGCGCCGGAAGGCCCGATGGCCGCCGACGCCTACTCGGTGATGCGCGAAGGCATGCAGGGCAAGGCCGGCATCGGCAAGGTCGCCATCCACGGGCGCGAGTATCTCGTCGCCGTCAAGCCGCACAAGCAGGGCATGGTGATGTACACGCTGCATCACGCCGCCGAGATCCGCACCATCGATCAGATCGACGAGCTGCGCGAAGTGCGCGGCAAGGTCAACCCCGCCGAGATGAAGCTGGCACGGCAGGTCATCGAAAGCATCGAGGGTGATCTCAACCTCGCCGACTACCAGGACGAATATCAGGAAGGGCTGCGGAAGATCATCGACGCCAAGATCGCGGGCGAAGAGATCGTCGCGCCGGAAGAAGTCGCGGCGCCGAAGGTCGTCGATCTGATGGAGGCCCTGCGCAGGAGCCTCGACCAGGTCAGCTCGGGTAAGAAGAAGACCGCCAAGGCCGACGGCGATACCGCGAAGAAGGTCACCAACATCAAGTCGGTCGCGAAGGGCGCGGCGAAGAAGCGCAAGGCTAGTTAGCTTGACGCCCCTCCGGGGCGTCGTTGGGGAGTGGAGCAGACGATGGCGGGAAAAGCTGTCTGGGGCAGCAAGCCCAAGAAGTTATCGAAGAAACGAAAGTAGTCCCATCCCGGTGGCCGTCGGATCGCTCAACCAGTCCGGCGGCACCAGCCATACGAACGCCAGGATCGCGATCACCCAGATGTCGTAGGGGAGCGTGGCTCGTTCGTCACGCCAGAAGAAAAACCGCGCGAACACGCCTTGCGGCATCGGTTTCTTGTTGAGCACGAGATACGTGTAGTGGATGCGGTTGCTGACGGTGATGATCGCCAGCACCAGCAGCACCCACAGCACGCCGGCCATCCGATTGGTGAACGCGCCGATCATGAACAGCATGATGCGCTCGGGCCGCTCCATGAATCCCACCTTGCATTTTTCGATCAGCGACTCGGCGCGGGCGCGGGCGTAGCTCGTCATGATCGAAAAGATCAGCGCCAGCGTCGCGATCAGCACGTAGCCGTTGCGGCCGAGCTCGGCATACAGCCAGATCAAGCCGGTGAAGAGTGCGAGATCGGAAAAGCGATCGAGCGTCGAATCCCAGAAGGCGCCAAACTCCGACTGCTTGCCGGTGATGTGCGCGACCTTGCCGTCGATGAAATCGAAGATGTTGGCGACGATCATAATCAGGCCGGCCAGGATGAACTGGTTGGTCGCCAGGTACCAGGCTGCGACGACGTTGATCAGGACCCCGATGAGGGTCAGAACGTTAGGGTGGATGCCCAGGGCTACGGAGGCGTTGATGATGGCCCTGAGGGGGAGCATGCAGGCGGCGCCGATGGCGCCAGTAAAGGTCATTTGCGGCATCAAGCGTACCCGATGGCGCCGTGCAGACTCAAGGTAACGGCGGGGTAAAGATGCGATAGCCTTGCAACCCGGAGGATACGTATGCGCCGTTGGTGCTCCACCCTGTGTTGTTTGCTCGCCCTGTTCGCCCTCTCGGTTCCTGCCGTAAGCGCCCAAGAAACCACCGCAACCGTGACCGGCACCGTGACCGATTCGACCGGCGGCGTGCTTCCTGGCGTCGTGGTCAGCCTGAAGCACGTGGCGACCGGGCGTATCTTCGAAGGCACCACCGGCGCCGAGGGCGGATACCTCGTGCCGCTGCTGCCGATTGGCCCCTATGAAGCGACGTTCACGCTGTCGGGCTTCCAGCAGCGAACGGTGCGGGGCCTGACGCTGAACGTCAACGATCGCGTGCAGGTGGACGCGTCGCTCCAGACCGGCGGCGTCGCGGAAGTCGTCGAGGTCACCGGCCGGACGCTGGTCCAGACCACTACCGCGGTGCAGAACCTGATCGACTCGCGGCAGGTGCAGGAGCTGCCGATCAACAACCGCAATTTCGCCAAGCTCGCCGAGCTCGCGCCGGGCGTCTCGAGCGACCTGGCCGATGAAGTCTCGCTGGGCCTCACCAGCACGATGAGCATTTCGGTCAACGGCGCGCGCCGCAATGCCGTCAACTGGCTGGTCGACGGCGTCATGAACGTGGACGTCGGCAGCAACATCACGCTGCTGTCGACCCCGACGCTGGAATCGATTGAGCAGTTCAAGATCATCACCTCGAGCTACTCGGCCGAATGGCCGCGCTCGGGCGGCGGCATCATCAACGTCGTCACCAAGTCCGGCACCAGCCGCTTCTCGGGCAGCGGCTACGAGTTCTTCCGCAACGATGCGCTCAACAGCAACTCGTACTTCAGGAAGCAGGCCACCGATCCGCTGATCCGCGACCACGCGCCGGATCTGAGATACAACAACTTCGGATTCACCGTCG
>JAYWEJ010000284.1:0-7405 GCA_043779345.1 Acidimicrobiia bacterium
TGGAAGTTCGAAGCAGTATTAGACGAGAGTCTGTCGCCAATACGCCAGCAGATCCTCAACCGTCTGCTCGAGCGGGATCTGCGGCGACCAGCCGGTGTCTCGCGTGAGCCGGCTGTGATCGCCGAGCACCAGTGGCGTGTCGTTGGGCCTGAAGCGCGACTGATCCTGCTCAATCGTGATCGGGACGCGCGCTTTCGATCTCAGCAACTCGACCAGGTCACGAATCGGCACGGCCGTGCCTGAACAGACGTTGTAAGGCACGCCGGGTATTGCCGATGCCATCATCGCGCGATACGCGCGCACCGTGTCGCGCACGTCCATGATGTCGCGCTGCGACGCCAGGTTGCCCAATTCCAGCTTGGCGGGCCTCCGGCCCGCCTCGATCTCGGCGATCTGCTTGGCGATGCTCGACGCCACGAACGACGGCGCCTGCCGCGGCCCGACGTGATTGAACGCCCGCGCGATCAGCGCCGGAATGCCATCGTCCTGCCACGCGCGCATCGCCACCATCTCCTGCGCAATCTTGCTGGTGCCGTACGGGCTGTTGGGCCGGATGACGTCGTCTTCGGTGATGGCGCGCTCGATCGGCGCGTAGACGAACGCCGTGCTCGTGATCAGGACGCGCGGCGTGAGCGCGGCGCGCCGCAAGCCGTCGAACAGGTGATGCGTGCCGAGCACGTTGCCGGCGAACGTTTCGTGGACGTGCGCCCACGAATCGCCGACGTGCGGAACGCCGGCGAGGTGGTAAATCTCAGACGGCGCGAACGCGGCGATCGCGGCCGCCACAGCTTCGCGATCGTGCAGTTCGACCGCATGCCAGATCACGCGCGAGCCCGTCACGAGCGGTTCGGTGTCGGGACGCAGCCAGGCGATGATGTCGTTGGGTTCGCGTTCGAGGAGCTCGATCAGGTGACTGCCGACGAAACCAGCCGCACCCGTGACCAGAACGCAGGGCATTAGCGCTTGCCGTATTGAGCTTCGATGTAGGCCTTGTAACCGGGGTCGCGTTCCTTGACCGGCCGCCACCACCATTCGTTCGCCTGGTACCAGGCGACGGTCTCCGCGAGGCCCTTCTCGAAATCCACTTGCGGCGCCCAACCCATGGCGCGCAGCTTCGCAGAGCTCAGGCTGTAGCGGCGATCGTGGCCCTTGCGATCCTGCACCGGCTTGATCAGCTCCGGTCCCTTGCCGGCGAGCTTCAGCACCTTGTGGGTCAGATCGATGTTCTTCACTTCGTTACCGCCGCCGATGTTGTAGACCTCGCCGTCGGTGGCCGTGTGCATCAGCAGATCGATGCCGCGGCAATGATCGAGCACGTGCAGCCAGTCGCGGATGTTCAAGCCGTCGCCGTAAAGCGGCACCGGGATGTTGTCCATCAGGTTCGTGACGAAGAGCGGCAGGATTTTTTCCGGGAACTGGTACGGCCCGTAGTTGTTCGACGCCCGCGTCACGATCACCGGCACGTCGTGCGTGGCCCAGTAGCTGTAAGCGAGGCGATCGGCGCCGGCCTTGCTCGCGGCATACGGGTTGCGCGGCTTCAGCTCGTCGGTCTCGACGCTCGAACCCTCGGGCACGCTGCCGTAGACTTCGTCGGTCGAGATCTGGACGAAGCGCTTCAGCTTCGGATTGCGGCGGGCGGCTTCGAGGAGCACGAACGTGCCTTCGACGTCGGTCTTGATGAAGTCGGCGGCGGACATGATCGAGCGATCGACGTGCGTCTCGGCGGCGAAGTGCACGACGTAATCCGACTGCTCGACGAGCGGTCCCGCCGTCGCGGCATCGCAAATATCGCCGTGCACGAAGGTGTGGCGCGGGCTGTCCATCACGTCGTGCAGGTTCTCCTTGCGGCCCGCATATGTCAGCTTGTCGAGATTGGTGACGTGCCAGTCGGAATGCGAGCCGAGCGCGTAGCGGACGAAGTTGCTGCCGATGAATCCGGCGCCGCCCGTGACGAGAACCTTGATCAAAGCCATCTGTGTCTAATCTGTGTCTAATCTGTGGCTTACCACTTGATCCAGACCTCAGAATTGTCGCCGAGCATGAAGCGGTGCGCGACCGGCTTGAGCGGCAGGCGGTGAATCTTCACGCCGCGGCCGATCAGGCTGTCGGACACGCGCGTCTCGAGATCGTGAATCAGCGATCCCTCGAGGACGATGCTGTGCTCGATCTCGGACTTGTTGATCTCGACGTCTTTCCCGATCGACGTGAACGGGCCGATGTAGCCGTTGATGATGCGCGCGCCCGGTCCGATCACCGCCGGTCCGCGAATCACGGAGTTCTCGACGCTCGCACCCTTCTCGATCACGACGATGCCCTCGATGCGTGACGCGGCGTCGACCGTGCCTTCGTTCCTGGGCTTGAGCGTTTCCAGGATCAGGCGGTTCGCCTCGAGCATGTCCTCGAGCTTGCCGGTGTCCTTCCACCAGCCGGAGACGAGATGCGGGTTGACGCGCAGGCCGCGATCGATCAAATCCTGGATCGCATCGGTGATCTCGAGCTCGTTGCGGAAGCTCGGCTTGATGTTGTTGACCGACGTGAAGATCTCGGGCCCGAACATGTAGACGCCGACCAGCGCGAGGTTCGACTTCGGCTCTTTCGGCTTCTCGACGAGACGGCGGACCTTGTCGCCCTCGAGCTCGGCGACGCCGAACATCTGCGGATCGGGCACCGGCGTCAGCAGGATCTGCGCCGCCGGCTTTTCCTTCACGAACTTGTCGACGAACTCGACGATTCCGCGGTTGAGCAGGTTGTCGCCGAGATACATCACGAACGGATCGTCGCCGATGAAATCCTTGCTGATCTTGACGGCGTGCGCGAGGCCGCGCGGCGCGTCCTGCTCGATGTAAGTGACCGTGGCGCCCCACTTCGAACCGTCACCGACCGCGGCCCTGATCTCGGCCTGGGTGTCGCCGACGACGATGCCGAGGTCCGTGATGCCGGCCTCGACGAGTGCCTCGATGCCGTAAAACAGGACGGGTTTGTTGGCAACGGGAACCAGCTGCTTGGCGCTGGTGTAGGTGAGCGGCCGGAGGCGGGTGCCCTTGCCCCCGCTGAGAATCAGTCCCTTCATGCAAGACACCAATTGTATCTGAGTAATCTGTGGATCGTTATCGGCAGATCGTTATCGGTAGATCGTTATCGGTGGATCGTTATCGGTGGCTAGTATGTCCCGCCGCCGAACGCTCCGAAGAAGTTTGAGAACGACCCGACACCGGCCAAAGTGAACGACATGTTGAAGCGCCGGTCGCGCGGCAACAGGAACGAGCTCGAGTTCGGGTAGTTGAAGGTCTGGTATTCAAAGGAGACGCCGCAGCACTGCGCGTTGTAGAAGCCGACGTAGCGCTGGTTGAGCAACGTCGAGCGGGCGATGTCGTAGTTGAGCGACACCGAGCCGCCGAACATGCGCTGCTTGAAGGCGAAGTCCGCCGCCGTCTGGACGAAGTTGTTGGCGTTGATGACCGCGCCGGCCTGCGTGGTCTGCGCAAACGCCTGCCGGTTCCAGCCGGCGGTGATGCTGGCGGCCTCAGTACGTAACATGCCGTTCAGGCTCATGCCGAGCAGCTTGGGATTGCCGGCCGTCGCCTGCGGGTCGTACTCGAGGCGGTAGTCGATGGCGAGCGGATTGACCGGCGTCGCGCGCGCGGTCAGCGCCACCGGCGAAAACGCGCTGGCGGCGCGGTTCCTGACGCCGTACGAATACGACTGGTCGAACCGGCTCGCGTTCGCGTCGGTGTAATAGCTCTGGCGGACCGCGACGTTGAGCAGCTCGCGCGGCGCGCTGGCGGCCGGCTCGTCCGCCCTGTCCTTGCGCACCATCAGGCGATTGGTCAGGCCGTAGCTCATTTGCGTGACGCCGCCGACGATCACGTCGTAACCCGTCGCGGTCGGAATGCGATCCTGGTTGGGGATCTCGGTGCGGCGCTGCACCGAGAACGATGGCTCGACGACGTGCTTCATGCGATCGGCGATCGCGTTATTGGGGGTGAAGACGCGTGACAGCACGGGTCCGATCACGTCGACGCGCATGTCGCCGAAGTTGCGCGTCACCGGCTCCTCGATCTGCGTCCTCAAATCGGCCGCGAGGCTCTCGCTGTAGTAGGTGCTGCGGTACGACGCCGTGGCGTTGACCTGAAGGAAGGGCAGGGTGCTGAGCGGCGCGCGAATCGACGGCGTGATGTCGGCCTTGACCAGGCTGAGGTCCCGCTCGGTCGTGCCGGCGCGATGGATCAGGATGTTGCGGCCGGCCTCGGCGTTGACGGTCCCGAAGATGGGGAGCGGTCCCAGCCGCACGCCGCTCAGCGCCGCCGTGAATCCCGGCGTCTGCCCGGTCACGGTCGACTGCGCGGCGGCGGCATCCGCGAACACTTCGTTGCGCATGAACGTGCCGTTCGCCGAAAGGTTGCGCCACGCGCCGGAGAGGCCGCCCTGGTACGAACGGGAGCTGTTCGAGGCGTTGTAGAAGTTGTGGTCGTAGGTCTGCCGCACCGCCACGTCGGTGATGTAGTCGACCCGCGCCCGCGCCGCCAGCCCGAACGGCAGGTTCTGGCTGAGGCCGCCGCGCATCGACTTGCTCTGGCGCGGATTCCGCGTCTGGCCGTTGATGATCGCGGCCTTCTCGTCGAGCCAGTAGTAGCGGAAGTCGCCCTGCGCCTGGGGCCCGAGCATGTAGCGGTACTCGCCGCCGAGGCCGTTGCCGCGCGCGAACATCCAGTCGTGAAACAACGTCGCGTCGTGGCTGCGGTTGATCGCCCAGAAGAAGGCGTTGCTGATCGACGACCCGGTCGCGAGCGACGAGCCGTACGCCGGCATCAGGATGCCGGTCGCGCGATCGTCTTCCTGGATCGGGTAGTAGAGCACCGGCAGATAAAACACCGGCACGTGTTTCACCTGGACGACGGCATTGCGGAGCATGACGTAGTGATCGAGCCGCAGCGTGGCGCTGCCGCTGACAATCTCCCAGCGCGCCGTCGGCTGCACGCAGGTCGTGAAGCCGCCCTTGGTGATGCGGTACTTGTCGCTGCCGACTTTTTCGATCTGCTGGCCGTAAAAATACACATCGGGCTCGAGCCCGCCGAACATGCTGAGGTTGCGCGTACCGCGCTCGCCCAGCTGCGCAATGCCGCTGGCGTTGTTGAACGTGCCGAGGCTGGTCTTGGTGTTGAAGACGACGCTGTCGGCGGAGATTTGGGCGGTCGGCGTCTGGAACACCACGTTGCCTTCGGCAATCAGCTCGCCGGTCTTGATGTTCATCTGCAGATCGTCGGCAAAGAACTTCTGCCCGGCGTTGGCCGTGCCCGCTTCGCCTTCGATCTCGACCTCGCGCATCAACCGCACACGGTCGGCGTCGATGCGCTCGAAGGAAAATTGCTTGGTGTTCCAGCCGGGCAGTCCCTGCGCGGCGGCGTCGCGCGCGAACAGCAGCGCGGCCAGCGCGCCGGTGAGGACGATGAAGCGGGCTCGCACGAGGATGATTTTGAGAATACCAGTTCTAACGGTAGATCTCGTCCAGTGGTACTGCGGCCGTTCCGAAGGAACGGCCGAGAAACGTTGGTCGAGAGAGGTGACTCACCAGGGAGAAATTCTTGAAACGCTCCATTAAAGACGCGTCGCGCCAGCCTCGATGAGGCGCGCCCGTAGCGGCCCGACCATGTAGATCGATCCGCAGGCGACGGCGCGCTTCGATTGCTCGAAGGCGCGGGACACGGCGGCCTCCGGCGACGCCGCCGCTTCGACCGGAACCGACGTCATCCGCCGTATCTCACCGGCCAGCTGATCCGCCGTCCGCGCCCGCGCCTGCGGCACTGTCGTGGCGACGAACGCCGCCGCCACCGGGACCAGCGCACCGATCATGTTCGGGAGGTCCTTGTCGGCCATGGCGGCGAAGACGATCGGCAGCTTCTTGCTGCCGGTGTCCTGCAGATACGCCGCCAGCGCCGCCGCCCCGGCCGGGTTGTGCGCGGCGTCGATCAGCAGCTCGCCGTGCTGCCCTTCGACTCGCGGTCCAGTCGCTCCGCGGCCGGACTGCTCGCTCAGGACAAGCGGAATTCGCAGCCATTCGAGGCGCGCCGGCCATTCGCACTCGGTCAGCCCCGTGACAATCGCTTCCGTCGTGACGTGACCGACGCTCGTTGACCAGCGCTCGAGGATCGCGACCGCGACCGCGGCGTTCTCGAGTTGATGCCGTCCGGCCAGCGCCAGCGTCAGCGGCGGATACTGCCGGTCCGTGGTGGTGGCGTGCGCGTCGACGATGGGCGCTGCGACGTCCCGCGCGACCTGTGCGACCCGCGCCGCCGCTGCCGGCGGCAAGCGTCCGATCACGAGCGGCACGCCCGGCTTGGCGATGCCGGCTTTCTCGAACGCGATCTCCGGCAGCGTGGTGCCGAGATGACGCTCATGGTCGAAGGCGATCGAGGTAATCGCGGTGATCGCCGGTGCCAGGACGTTGGTCGCATCGTAGCGTCCGCCGAGGCCGACCTCGACGACCGCCACGTCGACGCCGGCGCGCTTGAAGATCTCGAACGCGACGGCGGTGGAGACCTCGAAGAAGGTCGGCCGGCCTTCGCCAAGGCTTCGGCCAGGCAGGCTCTCCTCGAGAAGGCGATCGATGGCTTCGAAGACGTCGGCGGTCACGGCGGTGAACGTGGCGCGATCGATCGGCTGGCCGTTGATGGCGACGCGCTCCTCGATGCGATCGAGGTGCGGCGAGGTGTAGCGGCCGGTTTTGAGCCCGGCGGCGCGAAGTCCGCGTTCGACCATCGCCGCGACCGAGCCCTTGCCGTTGGTGCCGGCGATATGAATCGATTTCCAGGCACGCTCGGGATGACCGAGCGCGGCGAGGATGACGCGGATGTTGTCGAGCCCGAGCTTGATGCCGAATTGTTCGAGCGCGAAGAGCCGTTCGAGCGGTGTCACCGTGGTTGCGGTTGCGCGTCCGGGCGGGGCGAGTCGTCTGTCATGAATGTCAGCGCGTGGCCAATCGTCGCCTTCATCTCGCGCCGATCGACGACCAGATCGAGCATGCCGCGCTCGAGCAGGAACTCGCTGCGCTGGAAACCGTCGGGCAGTTTCTGCCGGATCGTCTGCTCGATCACGCGCGGGCCGGCGAATCCGATCAGCGCCTTCGGTTCGGCGATGTTGAGGTCGCCCAGCATTGCGAAGCTCGCGGTCACGCCGCCGGTCGTCGGATCAGTGAGGATCGAGATGTAGGGCAGCCGCGCCCGATCGAGCCGCGCCAGCGCCGCCGAAATTTTCGCCATTTGCATCAGCGACAGCGCGCCTTCCATCATGCGGGCGCCGCCCGAGCACGACACGATGATCATCGCCAGGCGCCGCTCGAGCGCCAGCTCGCAGCCGCGCACGATTTTCTCGCCGACCACGACGCCCATCGAGCCGCCGATGAAGCTGT
>JAYWEJ010000285.1:0-7382 GCA_043779345.1 Acidimicrobiia bacterium
TGGTCGCCTTGTATTTGTTCGCGCTGAAGCTCGCCGAAGTGCGCGGCACACTGTCACGGGACGAACGCTGCGAGCATCTCGGCGCGCTGATGCAGCTGCCGCTGGTGCTCGAAGACACGCTCAAGATCGCGAAAGAGATCGAGGACATCGCGGCCAGGTTCCACAACCGCTCGGACTTCCTGTATCTCGGCCGCGGCATCAACTATCCGATCGCGCTCGAGGGCGCGCTGAAGCTCAAGGAAATCTCCTACATCCACGCCGAGGGTTATCCGGCGGGGGAGATGAAGCACGGTCCGATCGCGCTGATCGACGAGCAGATGCCGGTGGTCGCGATCGCGACCCACGATCACGTCTTCGAGAAGATGCAGGGCAACATCCAGGAAGCCAAGGCGCGCGGCGGCGCGATCATCGCGATCACGACCAAAGGCGACACGACGCTAAAGCAGATTCTGACCGAAGGGGACAGCCTGATCGCAGTTCCTGCCACACATCGGCTGCTAATGCCGGTTGTGATCTCTCTCCCGTTGCAGCTGTTGTCGTACTACATCGCCGTTCGTCGCGGCTGTGATGTCGATCAACCGCGGAACCTGGCGAAGAGCGTCACGGTAGAATAGGAGAGTTGGATCTACTCTCCTCGCTGAATCCTGCGCAGCAAGAGGCTGTTCGCCAGACTGACGGCCCGCTCCTGATCCTCGCCGGTGCGGGTTCCGGCAAGACGCGCGTCATCGCGCATCGCATCGCGTATCTCGTCTCCGAGAAGATCGCGCACCCCGATCAGATCATGGCGGTCACCTTCACCAACAAGGCCGCCCAGGAAATGCGCGAGCGCGTCGAGCGCCTGCTCGATACGGATTGCCGCGCCATGTGGGTCTCCACCTTTCACGCCTTGTGCGCGCGCCTGCTGCGGCGCGAGGCCCACAACATCGGCCTCAGCCGCGATTTCACCATCTACGACTCCGCCGATCAGCAGTCCGTCGTCAAGCAGTTGCTCAAGGACTATCACCTCGACTCCGAGTCGTATAACCCGCGGATGGTGCTGAGCCGGATCAGCCATGCCAAGAACCGGATGGAGGGTCCGGACAGCTTTGCGAACACGTGGAATCCGAAAGACAAGGAGATCGGCAAGCTGTTCGAGGGTTACATCAAGGCGTTGAAGAACGCGAGTGCGCTCGACTTCGACGATCTGCTGCTCGCCACCGTGGAGCTCTTCGATCAGAACCCCGCGGTCCGCGAGCGTTACGCGCACAAGTTCCACTACGTGATGGTGGACGAATACCAGGACACCAATCGCCCTCAATACCTGCTGGTGAAGCAGATCGCCGGCAAGCATCGCAATCTCGCCGTCGTCGGCGATCCCGATCAGTCCATCTACAAGTGGCGCGGCGCCGACCTGCGCAACATCATGGACTTCGAGACGGACTTCGCGGACGCGCAGATCGTCAAGCTCGAGCAGAACTACCGCTCGACCGAAGTCATCCTCGAGGCGGCGTCGGCGGTGATTGCCAATAACCGCAATCGAAAGAAGAAGGCGCTGTGGACCGACCTGAAGGGCGGCGCCAAGATTCGCCTGTTCCGCGGCGCCGACGAGCTCGAAGAGGCCGAATACATCACGCGCATCGTCCGCAAGACGCTCGAGGACGATTACAAGGCGCTGACGGCGGTGCTGTATCGCACCAATGCGCAGTCGCGCGCGGTTGAGGATTCGCTGCGAGCCGCCGGGATTGCCTACGTGGTCCTCGGCGGCGTCGGATTCTACGAGCGCCGGGAAATCAAGGACGCGCTGTCGTATTTGAAGCTGATTCTCAATCCGCACGACGACATCGGCCTCAGGCGCGTCATCAACGTTCCCACTCGCGGCATCGGCAAAGGCGTGATGGATGCGCTCGAAGCCGTGGATGTGTCGCAGGTTGATCTGAACCTGCCGCCGCTGCTGGCAGGGCTGTCGGCGACGTTCGCGCAGGATTCGCTGTGGACGAAGCTCGTGGCGGCGGTTGACGGCCGCCTGGTGTCACCCAGGCAGGTTTCCTCGCTCGCCGCCTTTCGCGACCTGATCGTGGCGCTGGCAGACGTTGCCCGTCGCGAGTCCGTGTCGATCCTGCTCGGCAAGGTCCTCGACCAATCCGGCTACCTCCGTGACCTCCGTGAGGACAAGAGCGAAGAGTCCGAGGGGCGCATCGAGAACCTGATGGAGCTGGTGTCGGCGGCGAATGAATACGAAACTCGCGAGGCCGAGCCAAGCCTCGGGGGCTTCGTCGATCGCCTGTCGCTGCTCTCCGACGTCGACAAGGAGCAGGGCAAGACGGATCCGAAGGTCATGATGATGACCTTGCACTCCGCGAAGGGCCTGGAGTTCCCGACCGTGATCCTGGCGGGATTGGAAGAGGGGCTCTTTCCGCATTCCCGATCGCGAGACGACGAGGCTGAGCTCGAGGAGGAGCGCCGGCTTTGTTACGTCGGCATCACGCGCGCGCGCAAGCAGCTCGTGCTGACCAGCGCCGCCCGCCGGCGGGTGTTCGGCGAGTACACGAATACTGAGCCGTCACGATTCATCGACGAGATTCCCGCCGATCTGATCGAAGAGGATCGTGCCGAAGCGCCGCGCTACAGCAGCGGCCATGGCCACCGGAGCTCCAACGGAGGCGGCACCGATTGGAGCTACCGGCCGAATCCGTACGCCCGCCGATACTCGCCGAAGCAGCGCGAGGATCCGGACGCAAAAGTACCGACGCAGAACTTCCGCTACGAGGAAGAGGATCAGACGCCTGGCTTACGGCCGGGCGCGCGCGTATCGCACGCCCAGTTCGGTCCCGGCACGGTCGTGAGCGTCGAGGATCTTGAAGACGACCAGAAACTGGTCGTGAAGTTCGTGTCGGTCGGCACGAAGACGCTTCGCGCAAAATACGCGAAGCTGACTGTCCGCTAGAACCACCGGTTATTTAGGCATTAACGGGTGGCTAGCTGGCTAATTGTAGTATAATTTGGTTGATTTACACCTGTTATTGGTTGACAATGGGTGTTGTTCATGTCTGGGTTGGAAGTCGTCGAGATCGGCGGATCGGAGAGGGATCGCCTCCTTACTTTGGAGGAGAGCCACTTTTGCGACCTGAAAGCCGCGGAAATCGCGCCAAAGAAACTCGCTCGATCAATTTCAGCCTTCGCGAACTCCAGCGGAGGAGATCTTTACATAGGGATCGCCGAGCAAGAGTTCTTTGGATCCAAGAGTAGGTTTTGGAAAGGGTTCTCGGATCAAGAAGCTGCAAATGGACACTTGCAGTCATTGGAGCAGCTCTTCCCCCTCGGCGCTGAATACTCGTATGAGTTTCTGCGAGCGCCAGGATCTAACGGTCTCGTTCTACATATCGCCGTTCAGAAGACGTCACAAATTGCGCGCGCCCACGATAAGAGGATCTACGTCAGGCGAGGCGCGCAGAATCTGGAAGTCAAAGGGGAGGCAGCGCTCGAGCGCTTGCGGCTGGACAAGGGCGTCGAAAGCTTCGAGAAGCAAACCGTTGATGTCGACCTCGAATCCGTCTCGGAGTCGGAGATTCTTGCGCGATTTGTGCGAGAGGTAATTCCTGCTTCGACTCCTGGTAAATTTTTAACGAAACAGCTTCTGATTAAAGCCAAGAAGCCTGTCGTCGGCGCGGTGTTGCTCTTCTCAGATGAACCACAAGCCGCCCTCCCAAAGCGGTCCGGAGTAAAGATCTACCGGTACAAGACAACGGCAGTCGAAGGAACGCGCGAAACATTAGCGGCCGTGCCGATTTCGGTTGAGGGTCCCGTCTACGAGCTCATCAAGCAGTCAGTGGCAATGACGGTGGCGATGGTTGAAGGGATCAAGAAGCTTGGGCCTACTGGTTTGGAGCAGGTGCGCTATCCGCAGTTGACCCTTCATGAAATCGTCACCAACTCTATCCTTCACCGAGACTACAGCATTGCTTCGGATGTTCAGATTCGAGTATTCGACAATCGGATTGAGATTGAAAGTCCAGGATTGCTTCCGGGCCACGTGACCACTGAGAACATTCTCAGCGAACAATTCGCTCGCAATGGTCAAGTGGTACGGTTGATTAATAAGTTTCCTGACCCGCCGAATAAGGACGTCGGCGAGGGCCTTAACACCGCATTCAAAGAAATGCAGAAACTCCGGCTGAAACCGCCGGAGATACGAGAAACCGAGAATTCGGTCCTCGTCATCATCAAGCACGATCCTCTTGCGTCACCTGGAGAGGCCGTTATGGATTACCTGGCTAATCACGATTCAATTACAAATCGAATCGCGCGAGAGCTTACGGGAATCGCCTCCGAGAACACGATGAAGGAGGTTTTCTATCGACTCGCAAAAGCGGGATTAATCGAGCGAGTGAAAGGCAAGAAAGGCGCTGCCGCCGCTTGGCAGAAGCACTCAAGGGATGAATCGTAGCCCGCGGTTAGAGTCCCGTAATCTTCGTAATGATCGGGCGGCCTTCGCGGCCGCCGCCGGCGACGCGCTCGATCGTAATCACCAGCGTCTTTTCGGACGTCGCGCCCTCTGGCGATTTCACCTCAGCCTTCACCGTGACGTCCTTCCTGATCGTCTCGCCTTCGAACGCCTTGGGATCGAGGGCCGGCTGACCGGGCTGCGTCAGTGAGGCCTCCGCGACTCCCGTCGATCGCTTGATCGCCACGGTCGCGCTCGACGAGGCGCGGGCGTGGCTGGCAATACCCTCGCGCCACTTGGCCCACTCCGCCTTGATCTTCTGTTGCGCGGGCGTGAACTTGGCGTCCGGCTGCTCCTCGAGCTTCAGCACTTCTTCGATCGCCTTGATGTTGGCGTTCTGGTATTCGATCTTCGTCTTGAGGAAGGCCTTCTCTTCTTCGATCGCCTTCTGCTCGGCCGCGAACAACGGCTTGAACGACAGCGGCGTGCGGGTTTCCTCGCTGATGTTCTCAATCGAGAAGTCTTCGACCGATCCCTGCGTTCGCGGGTCGATCATCACCGCCGACATGCGTCCGGCGGTGGTGTTGTCGCGGCCCCGGGCGGCGCGGAAGAACTGGTTGAGGAACTGCTGCTCGGGCGCGCGCGAGCAGCCGATCACGAACAGCGCGGACGGAATGAGCAAGAGAGCTGCAGCGACAACTTTCCTCATGGTTCCTCCGGTACGGGCTTACGACTCACTCGGTGCTGGCGGTTCTTCCGACGGTGGCGCCGGCTCGCCGTTCGGCGGCAGGTCGTCAGCCGTTGCCGCTTCAACGAGCGCGACCGACACGATCTTGTCCTCGCCCTCGAGGTCCATCAACCTCACGCCCTGCGTGGCGCGCCCGATGGTGCGAATCTCGTTGGCCGGCGTGCGCAGGATTTTGCCCCACTCCGTCATCACCAGCAACTCTTCGTTGCCGTGGATCTGGGCGATGGCGACAACCGCGCCGTTCTTGTCGGTGACCTCGACGTTCTTCACGCCCAGGCCGCCGCGGCCGGTGACGCGATACTCGTCGAGCAGCGTGTTCTTGGCGTAGCCCTTTTCGGTGACCGTCAGTAGCGTGCCGCCCGGCTTGGCGACCTGCATCGCCACGACCTCGTCGCCCTCGCGCAACTGGATGCCGCGGACACCGTAGGCCGTCCGGCCCATCGCCCGGACGTCGCCTTCGACGAAGCGGATCGCCTTGCCGTCCTTGGTGCCGATGAAGATCTCGCACTGGCCGTCCGACATCTGCACGTCGATGACCGCGTCGCCTTCGTCGATGCCCATGGCGATGATGCCGCCGGCGCGCGGGTTCGCGAACGCCGATAGCTCGGTTTTTTTGATGGTGCCCTTGCGCGTGCCCATGACGATGAACCGCTGCTCGTCGAACTCCTGGACCGCGATCATCGCGGCGAGCTTCTCGCCGGATTCCATCTGCACCAGGTTCGCGATCGACTTGCCCTTGCCGTCGGCGCCGACATCCGGGATCTCGTGGACCTTCAGCCAGTAGGCGCGGCCGCGATCCGAGAAGATCATCATGTAGGAGTGCGTCGAGGCCACGAACAGGTGGTTGACGACGTCCTCTTCGCGCGTGCGCATGCCGATGCGGCCCTTGCCGCCGCGGTTCTGCGTGCGATAGGTCGTGATCGGCGTGCGCTTGATGTAGCCGGTGTCGGTGACCGTGACCGCGACGTCTTCGTCGGTGATCAGGTCCTCGATGCTGAGCTCGCCCTCTTCCTCGATCAGCTGCGTGCGCCGCGGATCCGAGTACTTCGCCTTCACCGCGCGCAGCTCGTCGAGGATGATCTTCAGCAGCAGCGGCTGGTTGGCGAGGATGTTCTTCAGCTTCGCAATCAGCGCCTGCAGCGTCGCCAGCTCGCTCAGGATCTTGTCGCGCTCCAGGCCGGTGAGGCGCTGCAGCTGCATGTCCAGGATCGCCTGCGACTGGATCTCGGTCAGGCTGAACTGCGTGATCAGGCCGGTCTTCGCTTCGGCCGGGTTCTTCGAACCGCGAATCAACTTGATGACGGCGTCGAGGTGATCCAGCGCGATCTTCAGGCCTTCGAGGATGTGCGCGCGCGCTTCGGCCTTGCGCAGCTCGAACTCGATGCGCCGGCGGACCACGCCGCGCCGGAAGTCGATGAAGTGCTCGACGACCTCGAGCAGGCTGAGCACCTTCGGCCGGCCGGCGACAATCGCCAGCGTGATGATGCCGAACGACTGCTGCAGCTGGGTCTGCTTGAACAGGTTGTTCAGCACCACTTCGCCGACTTCGCCGCGCTTCAGCTCGATGACGATGCGCATGCCGTCGCGATCGGACTCATCGCGAAGATCGGAAATGCCGTCGATCGTTTTCTCTCGGACCAGCTCCGCGATCCGCTCCAGCAGCCGCGTCTTGTTCAGCTGATACGGAATCTCGGTGACGACGATCTGCTGCCGATCGCCCTTCTTCATCGATTCGAATTCGGTGCGGGCCCGCACCTGGATCGAGCCGCGGCCGGTCAGGTAGGCCTCGTGGATGCCGCGCTTGCCGACGATCATGCCGCCGGTGGGGAAGTCGGGGCCCGGGATCAGCCGGATCAGCTCCTTGAGCTTCTGCTCGCGCGAGTAGGCGGCTGAATCCGCCATCAGCGTGTGCTCGATGATCCAGATCACGCCGTCGATCACCTCGCCGAGGTTGTGCGGCGGGATGTTGGTGGCCATGCCGACGGCAATGCCGGTCGAGCCGTTGACCAGCAGGTTCGGGTAGGTCGCCGGGAAAACTGTCGGCTCCGTCGTCGTCTCGTCGAAGTTCGGGACGAAGTCGACGGTGTTCTTGTCGAGGTCTTCCATCAGGCTTTCGGCAAGCGCCTCGAGCCTGGCTTCCGTGTATCGATACGCCGCCGGCGGATCGCCGTCGACCGAGCCGAAGTTGCCCTGGCCGTCGACCAGGGTCTTGCG
>JAYWEJ010000286.1:0-3120 GCA_043779345.1 Acidimicrobiia bacterium
GTCCTCGAATTCCTCGACGGCGAGACGCTCGCCGAACGCCTCGCCAAGGGCCCGATTCCGATCGAGCAGGCGCTCCCGATCGCCATTCAGACCTGCGACGGCCTCGATCGCGCGCACCGCGCCGGCATCGTCCACCGCGATCTCAAACCGGGCAACGTCTTTCTCGTCCGCGGCGCGACGGCCTCCGCCCCGCCGACCGCGAAGCTCCTCGACTTCGGCCTCGCGAAGATCGCCGCCGCGGGCGGCGGCTCCGGCGCATCGGTGAACCTCACGTCGCCGCCCACGATCACGACGCCGTTGACGACGCAGGGGACGATTCTCGGGACGTTCCAGTACATGGCGCCCGAGCAACTGGAAGGCGACGAAGCCGACGCGCGCACCGACATCTGGGCGTTCGGCTGCGTGCTCTACGAAATGCTGACGGGGAAGCGGGCCTTCGCCGGCCGCACGCACGCGAGCCTCATCTCGAGCATCATGGGCGCGCAGCCGGCGCCGGTGAGCGAGGCGGTGCCGCAGGCGCCCGCGGTGCTCGATCACGTGATCCGCACCTGCCTGGCGAAAGATCCCGCCGAACGCTTCCAGACGGCGCACGACCTGCTGCTGCAGCTGCGGTGGATCGCGACCGGCGGCACGGCGACGGCGACGTCCGCCCCCGTGGTTCCACCGGGCATGAAGACATCCCGGCTCGCCATCGCCGGCGGTGCGCTCACCGTGGCGATCGCCGCGTCCGGGGCGACGTGGCTGCTGACGCGCCCCAGCCAGCTTCCGCCGCCGCATGCGATCCGTGCGCTCATCGATCTCTCGGCCGCCGCAGGTATCGCAACGTTCGGCGCCGGCAATCTCGCGTTGTCGCCCGACGGCACGCGCATCATCTACGCAGGCGTCGAGCGGGAAAACGTGGGTCTGTTCGCGCGGCCGCTGGATCGCTTCGACCGTCCGACGCTGATTCCAGGCACCAGCGGTGCCATCATGCCGTTTTTTTCTCCGGACGGCGCCTGGATGGCGTTCTTCCACGATGCCAAGATCAAGAAGATGCCCGCGTCGGGGGGCGCGGCACTCACGGTTGTCGATGCCCTGCCGGGCGGCGCCGCCTGGACGCGCGACGATCACATCGTCTATCCGCATGGCCTGGCGTCCAACCTGAAGCGAATCAGCAGCAGCGGCGGGCAACCCGAGGACCTGACGAAGCTGGAAGGCGCCGAAACCGCGCACCGCTGGCCCGACGCACTGCCGGACGGCAGCATTCTCTTCGCCGCGAACCTCGGAGGCTCCTGGGGCGATGCGCACATCGTCGTCCAGCCCGCCGACGGGCGGCCGCGCCGGACCATCGTGCAGGCCGGCACGTTTCCCAAATACGTGCATACGGGTCACATCGTGTTTGCCCGCGGCGGTTCGATCCATGCGGTGCCGTTCGACCTCAAGACGCTGGAGGCCACGGGCGCGCCGCTGCAGATCGCGGAGGCCGTGTCGTCATACGACAGTGACGGCCGCGCGCTGTATGCGATCGGGCCCAGCGGCACGCTGGTCTACGTCGAATCGAAGTCCGAGTCCTCCGCGCGATCGCTCGTGTGGGTGACGCGCGAGGGCAAGGTCGAGCCGACCGGGATCGAAGGCCGCCCGTTCGAGCACCCGCGCCTGTCTTCCGACGGGACGCGCGTCGCGCTCACCGTCCGCGATGTGAACGCGGACGTCTGGACGGCCGACATCGCGCGCCGCGCCATGACGCGGCTGACGTCCGAGCCGGGAGAAGACGAGTCCCCCGTGTGGACGCCCGACGGCCAGTACGTGACGTACGCAGCGACGAGAGCGAATCAGCCGCGGGCGACCTACCGCAAGCTGGCGGACAACAGCGGCGCCGAGGAGCAGCTGTTCGTCACCAAGACGCATCAGCATCTGTCCGGCTGGACGCCCGATGGAAAGCAGTTGATCAGCGAGGAAGTCGACCCGACGTTCGGCCTCTACGTCGGCACGCTCGGTGACAAGAACGTCAAGCCGTACCTGCAGACGGCGTTCGCCGAAGCGGCCGCGCAGGTGTCACCTGATGGGAAGTGGATCGTCTATTCGTCGAACGAATCAGGCCGTACGGAGGTGTACGTGCAGGCGTATCCCGGCCCGGGCGGACGGGTGGCCATTTCCGTGAACGGCGGAACGGAGCCGCGCTGGGCGCCGAACGGCCGCGAGATTTTCTATCGAGAGGGGGACCGCATGATGATGGTCCCGGTCGAATACACCCCGGCGCTGAAGGCCGGCCAGCCGAAGCTGCTCTTCGAGGGACGTTTCACGCGGATCGGGTGGGCGACGGCGAACTACGACGTGTCCCGCGACGGACGGCGTTTCCTGATGATCAAGGGCGAAGATGCGGTGCTGCCGACCGAGCTTCGCCTCGTGACGAACTGGGCCGAGGAGCTGCGCCGGCTCGTGCCGGCCGGCCGCTGAACGGGTCTAGCGGCTCCGTTCCGCCGCGGCCAGCTCGATCGGCACGCGGAGGCTGCGCTCGCGGCCGTCGCTGACCACGCCGAGCGTCGCCGTGGCGCCGATCTGCGCGTCCGACAGCAGCCGCATGAATTGCGACGCGTCGTCCGTGCGCGTGCCGTTGAAGGAGACGATGACGTCGCCGGCGCGCAGGCCGGCCGCGTAGGCGTCGGATCGCGGGTTGACGCGCCGCACGAGCAGGCCACGCGCGTCGCGCATGCCGAGCTGATCGGCGAGATACGTCGTCATCGGCATCAGCTCGATCCCCGAAATCGTCCCGCGACGGACCGACCCGTTCTCGAGGATCTCGCGCATGACGTGCTGCGCGATCCGGCTCGGCACCGCGAACCCGACGCCCTGATAGCCGCCGGTCTCGCTGATGATCGCCGTGTTGATCCCGACGAGCTCGCCGCGCGCGTTGATCAGCGCGCCGCCCGAATTGCCGCGGTTGATCGCGGCGTCGGTCTGGATGAAGTCTTCCGGCTGTCCCGAATGCCCCTCGAAGCTGCGGCCCGTCGCGCTGACGATGCCGAGCGTGACCTTCTGATTGAGGAAGCCGAACGGGTTGCCGATCGCGAGCACCCACTCGGCGACGCGCAGCTTCGACGAATCGCCCCACGGGATCGTCGGCAGGTTGCGCGCGTCGAT
>JAYWEJ010000287.1:0-7373 GCA_043779345.1 Acidimicrobiia bacterium
CGAAAGAAGCTGCCTGAGGACATGACCAGCCCGGAAGAGCCGGCCTTCGATCCAGCAGAGCTCTACGGCATCGTCAACCTGGATTTGCGGAAGGCCTACGATGTTCGCGAGGTGATCGCGCGCGTCGTTGACGGTTCGCGATTCGACGAGTTCAAGGAGCGTTACGCCACCACCGTGGTCTGCGGCTTCGCCCGCCTGCATGGGTTCCTCGTCGGCATCATCGCCAACAACGGCGTGCTATTTTCCGAATCGGCGCTCAAGGCCACGCATTTTATCGAGCTCTGCAACATGCGCGGGGTGCCGCTGATCTTCCTGCAGAACATCACCGGCTTCATGGTGGGAAAGCAGTACGAACGCGGCGGCATCGCCAAGGACGGCGCCAAGATGGTTCATGCCGTCGCCAACTCGGTGGTGCCGAAATTCACCGTGATCATCGGCGGATCGTTCGGCGCCGGCAACTACGGCATGTGCGGCCGCGCTTACGAGCCTCGCTTGTTGTGGATGTGGCCGAATGCGCGGATCTCGGTGATGGGCGGCGAACAAGCCGCCGGCGTTCTGGCGACCGTCAAAAAGGAACAGCTGGCGCGAGAAAAAAAGTCACTGACCGCGCATGAGGAAGCCGAGATTCGAACACCGATTCTCGAAAAGTACGACGCGGAAGGCTCGCCGTATTACTCCACGGCCCGGCTGTGGGACGACGGGATTCTGGACCCGGCGCAAACGCGCAACGCGCTCGCGCTGGGCCTCTCGGCGTCGTTCAACGCGCCGATTCCTCCTGCGAAGTTCGGCGTGTTTCGTATGTAGGCCAATAGGCCAATAGGCTAAAAGGCCAATAGGAACAGCGCCTATTCGCCTATTCGCCTATTGGCCTATTGGCCTATTGGCCTATTGGCCTATTGGCCTATTGGCCTATTGGCCTTCACGGACAGCTGTCCGTCACCATCTTCATCGTCGTCACGGTCAGGCGCGGCATGCCGTTCGTGCTCGGCTTTTCTTCCGGGCGCTGCGTCGGGCCGTTCGCGATCTCCTGGACCGTCGGCGGCATCGGCGACGCCTGCGCGGTGCCGGTGATCTCGACCCTGTGACCGACGTGCTGCGAGAAGTTGAGCGTCCCGCTCGGCGTCAGCAAGTACGTCGGCAGATCGGTGGCCGTCGTCGGATTCGCGGACGACGGCGTCAGCAGGTAGATGCCCGCAAGACCCGGCTGGCGATCCGGCGGCATCTTGGTCGGATCAGACGGAGCCGGTTTCCACAGCCGAATGCAGCCGACCGTTTGAACATCCTGAAGAAGATTCTTCGCCGCGGCCTGCTGCTGCGGTGAAATTCTCTCGGTGCCAGGCCTCGCGACCGGAGCTGACTGCCCCTCCACCCCACCTCGCAAACTCCGCGCGGCGGGGGCCCCGGTCTGCGCCAAGACCGTGACTCCTGAAATGAGCAGCGCGCTCACAAGCGCACTTACGAAACGTCCCATCGGTGCCTCCACGGAATGAGACTGCACAATCGGTTCCAGTTCGGGTTTCGAGGGTGCCAACAGTTCACTAGGCATAATAGTGACGTCGATATAATCGTTGAACGTAGATGAGCTATCAGTTCCTCACGATCGAACGGCGCGGCTCGGTGGAGCGCGTCACCTTGAACCGTCCCGACGTGCGCAATGCCTTCAACGAGCACGTCATTGCGGAGCTGACGGCGTGGGCGACAGACGCGCACGCTGATGACGGGTTGCGCGTCGTGGTCTTCGCTGGAGCGGGCAAGGTGTTCAGCGCCGGTGCGGATGCCGCGTGGATGGCGAAGATGGCCGGCTACTCGCATGACGACAACGTGCGCGACGCGCGCGCCGGCGCCGAGATGTTCCTCGCCATCAACACGATCCCCGCCATCGTCATCGGCCGCATTCAGGGCGCCGCCCTCGGCGGAGGTTCCGGCCTGGCCGCGGTCTGCGACATCGTCGTTGCCGAGGAGGCGGCGATCTTCGGTTTCACCGAGACCAAGCTCGGCATCCTGCCGGCGATGATCTCGCCCTATGTGCTGCAGAAGATTGGCGCGTCCGCCGCGCGCGACCTGTTTTTGACCGGGCGCCGTTTCGACGCGAGGAAAGCGAAGGAGATCGGGCTCGTGCACGAGGTCGTGCCCGCCGCGGAGCTCGACGCCGCCGTCGATCGATTCGTGATCGAAGCGCTGAGCGCGTCGCCCACCGCCGTCGCCCGCGCGAAGGGCCTCATCCAGGACGTCCTCGGCCAGTCACCCGCCGGCGTCATGGGCATCACGGCGAATGCGATCGCTGCGCAGCGCGTGTCCATCGAAGGACAAGAGGGCCTGAAGGCGTTCCTCGAGAAGCGGACGCCGGTGTGGACCAAATGATCAAGCGATTGCTGATCGCCAATCGGGGTGAGATCGCCCGCCGCATCATTCGCGCCTGCCGCGAGCTCAGGATTGAGACCGTCGCCGTCTATTCCGATGCGGATGCGGGCTCACCGCATGTCAGCGAGGCGGATCGCGCCGTGCGAATCGGCCCCGCGCCGGCTCGCGACAGTTACCTGAGCATCGAGGCGATCATCGCGGCTGCGCAATCGACAAGGGCGGATGCCGTTCATCCCGGCTATGGCTTTCTATCCGAGCGCGCGCCGTTTGTGCGCGCGTGCGAAAACGCCGGCCTGGTATTCGTTGGCCCGCCGGCGTCAGCACTCGAGAAGATGGGATCGAAGACCGGCGCCAGGGCGCTCATGACGGGCGCCAAGGTGCCGGTGGTGCCGGGTGAAACACCCGCCGACCAATCCGATGACGCGCTGACGGCAGCGGCCACACGGGTGGGCTTCCCCGTGCTCATCAAACCGGCCGCAGGCGGGGGCGGCATCGGGATGAAAGCCGTGCAGGATGCCGCTGGTCTCGCGGCGGCGCTGCATGCCGCACGACGCGAAGCCAAAGCGTCGTTCGGCAACGATACGCTATACATCGAGCGCTTGATCTTGAAACCGAAGCACGTCGAGATTCAGGTCTTCGCCGACAGCCACGGCCACACCGTCCACGTGTTCGAGCGTGAGTGTTCGGCGCAGCGCCGCCATCAGAAGGTGATCGAAGAGAGTCCCTGTCCGGCGCTCAGTCCCGCGATCCGCGCGCGCATGGGCGCGGCGGCGATTGCGGCGGCGCAGGCCGTCGGCTACCGGAACGCCGGGACGTGCGAGTTCCTGCTCGAAGGCAGCGGCGACGACGCCAGTTTCTATTTTCTGGAGATGAACACGCGCCTGCAGGTCGAGCATCCCGTGACCGAGTGCGTCACGGGCGTCGATCTGGTTCATGCGCAACTGCGCGTCGCGTCGGGCGAGCCGCTCCCGTTCACGCAGGACCGCCTCTCGCAGCGCGGTCATGCGATCGAATGCCGTGTCTACGCAGAGGATCCGTCACAGGGATTCATCCCGCAAGCGGGAGCGATCCTCCTCTATCGCGAGCCGCAGGGTCCCGGCATCCGCGTTGACAGCGGCGTCAAGGCCGGATCAGAAGTTTCCGTTCATTACGATCCGATGCTGGCGAAGCTGATCGTGCATGCAGCGACGCGAGAAGACGCACGCCGGCGCGCGATCCACGCCCTTCGTGATTACGCCATCCTCGGGATTCGCACGAACATTCCGTTCCTGTTACAGATCCTCGAGCACCCGCGCTTCGTCGATGCGTCGATCGACACCGGCTTCCTGGACCGCGAAGGGGCCGCGCTCGCGAGCGCGATCTCGACGGACTTCCCACCTGCGGTCATCGCCTTCGCTCGCTCGCTCACAGGTTCCAAAGGTTCCACAGGTTCCAAGGGAGATGTTCTGAGGGACGATCCGTTCGAGACGCTGAGGGCGTGGCGTGGCTGACGTCCAACCGCTCGGCGAAGGCTGGTTTCTCGTCACCGATGGCGACCAGCGTTGGCGTGTCGCCATTGCGGAGGCGCGCGATGGCACGTGGGTGTTCGTCGACGGCCAGGTCTTGCGCATCGAAGGTGACAGCGCGCCGGCTTCGCGCGGCCGCGCGAGAGGGCGCGGCGAAGGCAGCGTGATGGCGCCCATGCCCGCCACCGTGGTCGCAATCCATGCGGGCGCCGGCCAGGCGGTCAAGGAGGGCGATACCGTCATCGTGCTCGAAGCGATGAAGATGGAATTGCCGATCAAGTCGCCTCGTAGCGGCATCGTCAAGGCGGTCCACTGCGCGAAAGGCGAACTGGTGCAGCCGGGCGTGATCCTGCTCGAGATCGAGTGATGCGCGTTCCCGCGAAGGTCACCATCGTCGAAGTCGGCCCGCGCGACGGCTTACAGAACGAGCGCGCCGCCGTCAGCACCGCAGACAAGATCGCCTTCGTCAATCGCTTAACCGACGCAGGCCACCAGGCCATCGAAGTTTCGGCGTTCGTGTCGCCGAAGTGGGTGCCGCAGATGGCAGACGCGGCGGAGGTCTGCGCAGGCATCACGCGCCGACCGGGCACGAGGTATACCGCGCTCGTCCCGAACCGCCAGGGCCTCGAGCGCGCCGTGGCCGCTGGCGTTTCGGAGGTGGCCATCTTCGCCGCGGCATCCGACACGTTCAGCCGCCGCAACATCAACCAGTCAATCGATGAGTCCCTCGTCACGTATGCGGCCGTCTGCGCGGACGCCACGGCGGCGGGATTGCGCGTGCGCGGCTACCTGTCGACGTGTTTCGTGTGCCCCTTCGAGGGCCCGATCGATCCGGCGCGCGTCGCCGAGATCTCGGGCCGCCTCCTCGACATCGGCGTCTACCAGGTCGCGATCAGCGACACCATTGGTGCCGCAACTCCGGGAGACGTCCTCCGTGTCCTCGAAACCACCAGCGTCAGTCTCCCTCTGCATCAGACAGCCCTGCACTTTCACGATACGCGCGGCACCGCGCTGGCCAACGTGCTTGCCGGACTCGACTCCGGCGTCACGACATTCGACAGCTCGGCCGGCGGCCTTGGCGGCTGCCCCTTCGCACCCGGCGCCGCCGGCAACCTCGCGACCGAGGACCTCTTGTTCATGCTGAACGGCCTCGGCATCGAGACCGGCGTGTCCATCAACGAAGTCGCGAACGCCTCTCGGCTGATCGGCACACACCTCGATCACGCGCTGCCGTCGCGCTACCTGCAAGCACCCGCTTTAAACTTTAAGCCTTAGACTTTTGACTTCGAGTTTCAGTTAGATCCGTCCGGGCGAGGACTCGGCCGATAGCCGACTCCTCGCCCGAAGGCTTCAAGGTGGGTAGCGGTGTTACGCGGAAGTGCCAGAGGTTGTCTTGCTTGGAGTTTTGTTGCCTGACGCCTCGTTCACATGTTGTGGCGAGGTAATTCCCGGGCCGGAGGCTCGTGACGAGTCTGAGGCCCAGTTGTGCCCATTCACGTCGCGCATGACGCGCAACTGATTGGTCACATCCCTGACGCCGCTGATCCGTTCAGCGACGTCTTCGGCGCGGCGCTTCTGCTCGCGGCTCGTGACCGAGCCGCACAGAATCACCTCGCCTTGTTTCACGTCGACCTCGATCTCCGATGCGTCGAGCATCGGATCCTCGGTCATGCAGTCGCAGACCTCATCGCGAATGCGATCGTCGGACCGCTGATAGCCCTTGGGGCCGCGGCCCACGAAATGCGGCCGCGCTGATTCGTATTGACGCCAGTAGCCGCCGCGCTCGCGCGGTCCCCACGGCGCCGGGCCGTTGGCGTTGGTGCCGGCCGACGGCAAGTGCTGCTCGCCCCATGATTCAGGGTTGTGCGCGATTCGCTCGTTGCGATGGTGATCGTAGCCGTGATCGTCGCCGAACCAGGAACGCACTCCGTCACTTGCCCTATCCGGCTGGTCACGGTCGCGCCGCGTCGGGATGTCGTCGTGCTCTCGTCTGTAGTCGGCCATCGATATATCTCCACTGCACAAGCGCCCTGTGTGGACGCTGCCGGGTGGTATGTCGGATTCGCGTTCACCGAAAGCAAGACGCCTGCCACGCTCGCGCCGATTCTGGGGCTCCGAGAACGGCGGTCTAGCGGTCCAAACGGCCCTGAAAGAAGTAACGCACCCAAGAAGGGCCTGGAACTCCTTGAGAATGTTCTGCAGGTTGGCACCGCGTCACCCATTTCAGGCAAAAGACAACCGATCAGCTAGTTCGCCGCCGGGCTATCCCCAAACCCGTCTGTGGCACGTGGTTTGTAGTATCCCCGACCGGAGCGCTTGTGTGCGCCCGAAGGGGACTGATGAGGATGAGTGCGAAGATCTGGTTGATGGTGGGGTTGATCGCGGTTTCCGCGGTTCTACCCGCAGCAGCTCAGCAAACGACGACCACGCAGGACGATTCGCGTGGCCGCGTAGCGGTAACGACCGACGGCGACGCCGGCCTGTGGTGGCTTCCAGTAGCGGACACGAACGGCAAGCGCAAGCATCGCGGTTCGGCGCAGCGCAACTCGTTCAACACACCCCAAGGTCAGATGAACGTCGCCAACTTCACCGCCAACGTCTCGTACGGTCTGAGCGACCGTTTGGACGTGTTCGGTGCGTGGGACTTCATTCAACGCGTCGACCGCGACAATCAGCAACTGTTCAATTCCGACCCGGAGCGGGGCGGCGTGGATCCCCGCGCGCCGTTCGCGAATGAACGCTGGACCGGCAACAAGGTCGGCGACCTCCGCGTCGGCGCGAAGTTCGGTCTGCTGAGTGAAGCGGCCGGCAATGGCCTGGGCCTCGCGGCTCGCGGATTCATCAACCTGCCGACCGGCGATGCCGATGCAGGCGCCGGCCAGGGCGGCGTGTCAGCCGATATCAGCGGCGTGCTCAGCAAGTGGCTCAGCCGCCATGTCGTGCTGACGGGCGAACTCGGCTACAACTTCCGCAAGAACCCGGAAGAACCGGTCGTCGCACACGTTCCGAACTTCCTAAGGTGGGGCGCCGGCGTCGGCATCACGCCGAACGACCACTGGCTGATTCACGGTGAGCTGCTCGGCCGCACCTGGCAGCGCGACACCACGTCCCTCGACGGCGTGTTCGTCGCCGAAGACGGCACCATCAGCCCGCGAATCAGCGAAACCGAAAAAACCGCCTCGTTCACGACCGGCGTGACATGGTTTGCGACCAATGGCTTCTTCGTCGGCGGCGAGCTGCGCTGGGATACCCCGACCGCCGATCGCATCAACGCCTCTGAAGACTCCAACGGCGACTTCGTCGACTATCACGTGCGCATCGGCTGGAGTCCGCGCCGATCCGTGCCGCCGCCACCGGCGCCGACGCCGCCGCCACCGACCCCGCCCGCTCCGCGCGCTCACGAGCTGACGGTGAAGGCCGCGTGCGATCCGTGCACGGTTGAAGTCGGCAAGGTCTCGACGGTCAGCGCGATCGCGACGTCGTCGATCGGCTGCGTCGTCGCCTATG
>JAYWEJ010000288.1:0-3113 GCA_043779345.1 Acidimicrobiia bacterium
TCATCGAGGAAGATCGTGCCCTTGTCGGCCTGCTCGAACTTGCCGATCTGGCGATCGGTGGCGCCGGTGAACGAGCCTTTTTCGTGACCGAACAGCTCGGACTCGATCAGCTCGTCGGGTATCGCGGCGCAGTTCACCTGCACGAACGGACCGTCGCGGCGCAGGCTCTCGCGATGGATCCCGCGGGCCACCAGTTCCTTGCCGACGCCGCTCTCGCCCCAGATCAGCACCGTCGCATTGGTCGGCGAAGCCTTCTGGATGGCGCTCCTGACCGCGGCGAGCGTCGGCGAGTCGCCGACAATCTGATACTTCTTCTCGGCGTCGCGCCGATAGCTCTTGTTCTCGGTCTTGAGGCGCCGCGTATCGACGGCGTTGCGCACCATCACGAGCACGCGCTCGCGCTCCAGCGGCTTCTCGATGAAATCAAACGCGCCGAGCTTGGTGGCTTCGACGGCGGTGTTGATGTCGGCGTGCCCCGAGATGACGACGACCGGGGTGACCTCGACGAGGTGGCGCAGCTTCTGCAGCACTTCGAGGCCGTCCATGCCCGGCATCTTGATGTCGAGGAACACCAGGTCGGGCGCTTCGCGTTCGACCAGCTTGACGCCTTCTTCGCCCGTCGCCGCCAGCATCACGTCATAGCCGTCGTATTCGAGCGTCATCTTCAACGAGTCGCGAATCGCGGCCTCGTCGTCGATGACCAAAATGCGTGGCTTCACCGAGACTCCGTGCGGACGGTGCGGATGGCGCGCTGATCGAGATCGGGCTCGTAGAGATACACGGCCAGCACGTCACCGGGCCGCGCCGCGCCGACGATGCGCCGCCAGCCGACGATCGAGTTGACCGGCTGGCGATTGACCTCGAGGATGATCGAGCCGCGCTCGATGCCGCCGTCGTAGGCGACCGACAGCGGCTCGACGCGCTGCACCAGCAGGCCGGTCATGCCGGCGGGGATATCGAAGCGATGCGCGTTGCTGTCGTCGATCTCGATCAGGCTCAGGCCAAGCTCACCGGGCCCGGTGCGCTGCGTCGAGCGTTCGGCGGCGGTGGTGACGCGGTCGATCTGCTGGCGCGGCCGCTCGGCCAGCTTCACCGACACCGAATGGGTGCGGCCGTCGCGCACGTACTCGAGCCTGGCGGCGCTCCCCGGCTGGCGCTCGGCAATCTCGCGGATCAGGCGATCGTGCGTGAGCACCGGCGAGCCGTCGACGGCGACGATCACGTCGTAGGGCCGCAGGCCGACGCGAGCGCCGGGCGAGCCCGCCGTGACGTCCTGCACCAGCGCGCCGTCGCCGCGCGCCAGCTTCAGGGACGCCTGCAGGTCCGGATCGACATCACGCAGCGTGACGCCGATGTAGCCGCGCTCGACGCGGCCGAGTTTCTTCAGCTGCGGAATCACCGTGCGGGCCTGGTTGATCGGCACCGCGAACCCGATGTTGTTGGCCTGACGGCTGACCGCGGAGTTGATCCCGATCACCTGGCCGCGCGAGTTGATCAGCGGCCCGCCGCTGTTGCCAAAGCTGATCGCCGCGTCCGTCTGGATGTAGTTGTCGAGACTCGGGTCGAATAGCTTGCGACCGAGGAAGCTGATGACGCCGACGGTGACGGTGTGCTCGTAGGCGAGCGGATTGCCGATCGCGCAGACCCATTCGCCGACGCGCAGCCGCGATGAGTCGCCGAGGATGGCGTGCGGAAACGGGCCCCGTCCCGAGACCCGGATCAGCGCGATGTCGGTGTCGGGGTCAGAGCCAATCACCTCGGCCGTCAGGCTGCGGCCATCGGCGAGCTTCACGGTCAGGCGCTCGGCGCCTTCGATCACGTGATGGTTGGTGAGGATGTGGCCCTCGGCATCGATCAGGAAACCCGTGCCCGTGCCGCGCCTCGGCGTGTCGCTGGCGCGGCGGCCCGGCTCGAGCGAATCGTCGGCGCCGCGCTGGCCGCCCTCCTCGATCAGGCGCCGCGCCCGCCGGCCGCGGGCGGTCGCGTCGATGTTGACCACCGCGGGATTCATGCGCGCCGCGATGTCGGCGAAGTTGATGGATGTGGACGAGGACGACCGCGGCTCGGGAACCTCGGTGATCGGCGGCGCGCCGTCCTTGGCCGCCGCCACGGCCGCGGGAGCCGGAACGGACGACCGGCCGGCCGGCTGCAGCGACAGCAGAACACCGACCAGCACGCCGATGATTCCGGTCAGCGTCGCCGTCGTGATCACGAACAGCCGCGTCATCTGTCCATTATAAGTGCCAGCAAGCCGGCTTCATCGAGGGTCTCGATGCCCAATGCCCGCGCTTTCTCGGACTTACTCGCGCCTGGCTCAACGCCCACGATCAGCGCCGTCGTTTTCTTGCTGACCGAACCCGTCACCTTCGCGCCAAGCGCTTCCAGCTTCGCCTGTGCATCCTCGCGGGACATGCCCGACAACTCGCCGGTAATCACGTAGGTCTTCCCAGCGAGCGGCTGCGGCCCCGCGGGCGCCACCTTCTTTTCGCCGATGAGCTTGACGCCCGCCTTGCGGAACGCGTCGATGAGCTCGCGGTTCCCGGGCTGATCGAAGAACGACCGCACCGACGCCGCCAGGACCGGGCCAATCTCTCTGACCTGTTCGAGTTGCTCGAGCGTGGCGTTCTCGATCTCGTCGATCGATCCGAAATGATCGGCGAGGACCTGCGCACCGCGCTCGCCAACGTGGCGGATGCCCAGGGCATAGAGCAGGCGCCAGATGTCGTTCGATGTGGACTTCTCGATCTGCGCGAGGACCTTGGCCGCGGACTTCTGTCCCATCCGCGGCAGCGCTTCGAGCTGCGCCGCGTCGAGCCGGTAGATGTCGGCGTAACTGTGGACCAGGTCGTGGTCGCAGAGGAGCGCGCACAACGACTCGCCCATGCCCTCGATGTTCATCGCGCCGCGGGACGCGAAATGCTCCAGGCCGCGCCGGAGCTTCGACGGACACGAGCTGTTGTCGCAGCGCCAGACCGCTTCGTCTTCGGCCTTGACCAGCACGCTCTGGCACACCGGACAGGTGGTCGGCATCGTCCACACGGGGGTTGCCCGTGCTGGATCCGTATCGACCGGCCCGACCACGCGCGGGATCACGTCGCCGGCTTTCTCGATGA
>JAYWEJ010000289.1:0-7330 GCA_043779345.1 Acidimicrobiia bacterium
GCCTGCTGGTTCGCTTCGACGCGTATGCGCCAGCCGGCGCGGCGACCGCCGTGACCGCGCAGCTACTGAATCAACAGGGCACGAAGATGATCGATGTGCCGATCCCCGCGCCCGCCGAAGCGGGGCAGCCCTACTCGATCGATTTGCCGCTGGCGAGTTTCGCGGCGGGGCAGTATCTGCTCGAGATCACCGCAACGAGCGAAGGCCACAAACCCGTCTCTGAGTTGGTGGCCTTCCGCCTGGGATCCTGATTACGCGTACATTCCGCGCAGCTTGGTCACGGTCGCGACCCGATTGATCGCCACAATGTAGGCCGCCGCGCGCATGTCGACCTTGTACTTCTGCGCGGTCTCCAGCACGACGTCGAAGGCCTGGCACATCTTCGCCTCCAGGCGCTCATTCACTTCCTTCTCGGTCCAGAAGTAGCCGTGGCGGTCCTGCACCCACTCGAAGTATGAAACGGTGACGCCGCCGGCGTTGGCCAGGATGTCGGGCACGACGAAGACGCCGCGCTCGTGCAGGATCTTGTGCGCTTCGGGAGTGGTCGGGCCGTTCGCGCCTTCCACGATCAACCTGGCCTTGATCTCGCCGACGTTCTCCAGGGTGATCTGTTTTTCGAGCGCCGCCGGCACCAGGATGTTGGCGTCGAGCTTGAAGACGTCCTGCGCGCCGAGCGGGTCGCCGCCGTTGAAGCCGGCGACGGTCTTGTGCTCGGCGACGTGCGCGATCAGCTTCGGAATGTCGAGGCCCCGGTCGTTGGTGACGCCGCCCTTCCAGTCGGTGACGCCGATGATCTTCGCGCCCTCGCGCGCCATCAGCTCGGCGCCGATCGAGCCGACGTTGCCGAAGCCCTGCACCGCGACCCGCGAGCCGTTCAACTCGAAGCCGAGATGCTTCGCCGATTCGCGCGCCACGATCATGACGCCGCGGCCGGTGGCCTCGCGCCGGCCGAGCGAGCCGCCCATCTCGACGGGCTTGCCGGTCACGACCGACGTCGCGGTGTGGCCGACGTGCATCGAATAGGTGTCGGAGAACCACGCCATGATCTGTTCGTTGGTGTTGACGTCGGGCGCGGGCACGTCCTTGTCGGGGCCGATGGCGTCGATGATCTCGGCGGTGTAGCGGCGCGTCAACGCTTCGAGCTCGCGCTTCGACATCTTCGACGGATCGCAAATGACGCCGCCCTTGCCGCCGCCGAACGGCAGCTGGGCGACGGCGCACTTCCACGTCATCCACGCCGCCAGCGTCGTCACCTCGTCGAGCGTGACGTCGGGGTGGTAGCGGATGCCGCCCTTGGCGGGGCCGAGCGTGACGTTGTATTGCACGCGGTAGCCGGTGAACACCTCAATCTCGCCGGTGTCCCGCTGGACGGGACAGGAGACGATGATCTGGCGCTTCGGATGCGTGAGCATCTGCCAGATGCCCGGATCGAGATTGAGAATACGTGCGGCGCCCTCGAACTCCTGGAGCATTCCGCTGAACAGCGTGCCGGGTGCGGTCATCAAGTCCTCGTGACGAAAGTGGTGTCGGCGGCGTCCATCCGCAGAATCCAAACGATTATAATTAGAGGCGGTATGAAAAGCGTTGTCGATGGCGCGGACACCCGAAAAGCGCGGTGGGAGCGGGACGTCCTCGAGCCCACCTTGAAGAAATCGCCCGAGCGCAAGGGTCCGTTCACGACCACTTCCGGCCGGCCGATCGAGCGCCTCTACACCGCCGACGATACCGCAGGCATCGACTACGAGCGCGATCTCGCCAATCCCGGCGAGTTCCCGTATACGCGCGGCATTCACCCGACCGGCTATCGCGGCAAGCTCTGGACGATGCGCCAGTTCGCCGGCTTCGGATCCCCCGAGGAAACCAACCAGCGCTACAAGGATCTGATCGCGGCTGGCGGCACCGGCCTGAGCGTCGCGTTCGATCTGCCGACGCTGATGGGGCGCGATCCCGATCATCCGCTGTCGCTCGGTGAAGTCGGGAAGTGCGGCGTCAGCATCGTGTCGCTCGCCGACATGGAGCGCCTCTTCGACGGTATCCCGCTGGACGATCCCACGATCACCACGTCGATGACGATCAATTCGCCGGCGTCGATGATCTTCGCGATGTACCTGGTGGTCGCCGAGCAGCACGGCGCCGACTGGAAGAAGATCTCCGGGACCATCCAGAACGACATCCTCAAGGAATTCATCGCGCAGAAGGAATACATTTTCCCGCCGCGGCAGTCGATGCGGCTGATCACCGACGTGTTCGCGTTCTGCGCGAAGGAAGTGCCGAAGTGGAACACCATCTCGGTCAGCGGGTATCACATCCGCGAGGCGGGCTCGACGTCGCTCCAGGAGCTGGCGTTCACGCTGCGCGACGGCCTGGAGTACGTGCAATACGGCGTCGACGCCGGCCTCGATGTCGACGACTTCGTGCCGCGACTGTCGTTCTTCTTCAATTCGCACAGCGACTTCTTCGAGGAGATCGCCAAGTACCGCGCCGCCCGCAAGCTGTGGGCGGAGGCGATGAAGAACCGCTTCGGCGCGAACAACCCGCGCTCGTGGCAGCTGCGCTTCCACACCCAGACCGCCGGCGTGTCGCTGACCGCGCAGCAGCCGTACAACAACGTCGTCCGCACCGCGCTGCAGGCGCTCGCGGCAGTGCTCGGCGGCACCAACTCGCTGCACACCAACTCCCTCGACGAAGCGCTGGCGCTGCCGACCCGGGAAACGGCGACGATCGCGCTGCGCACGCAGCAGATTATCGCGCACGAATCCGGCGTCACCAACATCGTCGATCCGCTGGGCGGCTCGTACTTCATCGAGCGGCTGACGCGCGAGATGGAGGAAGGCGCGCTGAAGTACTGGGACACCATCGACGGCATGGGCGGCATGGTCGAGGCGATCGAGCTCGGCTTTCCCCAGAAGGAAATTGCCGAAGCGTCGTATCAGTTCCAGCAGGCGGTCGAGCGCCGCGACAAGACCATCGTCGGCGTCAACGACTTCGTCCAGACCGACGAGAAGCGGATCGAGATCCTCTACATCGACGACACCACCGCCGACCTGCAGTTGCAGCGGCTCGCGGTCTTGAAGCGGTCGCGTGACAACGACCGCGTCCGGCGCACGCTCGATGCGCTCAAGGCCGGCGCGCAGGGCCGCGACAACACCATGCCGTTGCTGCTCGATTGCGTGCGCGCGTATGCGACGGTGGGCGAGATGTGCGACGCCCTCCGCGAGGTGTGGGGCGAGTACGAAGAAGTGCCGATTATCTAGGCCAATAGGCCAATAGGCCAATAGGCCAACAGGCCAACAGGCCAATGGGCTAATAGGGATTGAATGAGTCAGAAAATTCGCGTCGTCATCGCCAAGCCCGGGCTCGACGGGCACGATCGCGGCGCCAAGGTGATCGCCCGCGCGCTGCGCGACGCCGGCATGGAAGTGATCTACACCGGCCTGCGCCAGACGCCGGAGATGATCGTGGCGGCGGCGCTGCAGGAAGATGCCGACGTGATCGGGCTGTCGATCCTGTCCGGCGCCCACATGCACATCTGTCCGCGCGTCATGGAGTTGCTGAAGGACAAGGGTCTCGGCGACGTGCAGGTCGTGATCGGCGGCATCATTCCCGACGTCGACGTGCCCAAGCTCAATGCCATGGGGATCAAGGGCATTTTCCTTCCCGGAACGCCCATGCAGAGCATCATCGACTACATCACCGCGAACGTCCGGGCCCGGGTATGACTGGTCGCGCCGAAGCGACGCGACGCGGACGCTGTTCTTCAACAGCCGTCAGGCCGATACCCTGAGGTAGCCCGGCATATGCCCACACTTCTGCTCGCGGACGACAGCGTCACGGTCCAACGTGTGATCGCGCTGACGTTCGCCGCGGAAGAGATCCGCATTGTCACCGCCGCCGATGGCCAGCAAGCCATCGAGAAGATGGCGGCGCAGCGCCCGGACATCGTGCTGGCCGGTACGACATTGCCGAACGGGAACGGCTACGACCTGGCGCGGTTCATGCGGGGTAATGCGGAATTGCAGAAGGTACCGGTGCTGCTGCTGAGCGGCGCGTTCGAAACGGTGGACGAGGCGCGGTTCGCCGCCAGCGGCGCGAACGGCGTCCTGGAGAAGCCGGTTGAGCCGGGGGTGGTAATCAGTCGAGTCAAAGAGCTGCTGGGAATGAAATCCGACGAGACGCCGGCGACGGCGGGTCGCCTGGTGACGCCCGCGGACGGTCCGGCTGACAGGAGGCTCCCGGTGGCGCTGCCGCCGCGGGCGGTCACGTCCTCGCGCGCCCCTTCGAAGCGGGAGCCGCTTCGTACTCAGTCGGCCGGCGAGCCCGCCGCGCGGCCGGTCGAGGATGCAGGGAGCCGACCGGACGACTATCTCGACACGCTCGACGCCGCTTTCGACTCGCTCGATCAGCAGCTGTCGGGACGCACGCCGACCGCGAAATCGACCCGCAATCCGGCGGGCCCGATTGGCCAGTCGGGTGGGGCCGCCGATCCACGATCGCCCGGACGCACGCCTTCAGGCGGCAGCAGCGCCACCGGCAATCCGGTCTTCGAGGTCGATGACGATTGGTTCGGCAGCGCCGAGAGCCAGGCTCGTGCCGAGGCGCGGGCCGGCCGCCGCGAGATCGCCGAGGACCTGAGCGATCCTGAACTGCAGGCGCCGGCGAAGCCGTCACCCCCGGGGACCTCGGTTTTCGAAGTCGACGACGAGTGGTTTGCCGAGGACGAGAAGGCTCGCGCGCACAAGAAGATCGCGCATCAGGAGCTCGCGAAGGAAATGGGCATTTACGAAGTGGAGCTCCCGGAGGTCGAGCGCGTGGTGCCCGCGACTTCCGACATCGACTTCGATTTCGGCATCGAGGATTTCCACGCCGCGACCGCGGCCGCACCGGCGCCGCCACCGCCGCGACCGCCCGCGCCGCCCCCCGTTGCTGTCGCTCCGCCTCCGCCGGCACCGAAACCTGCTCCCGCGCCCGCCCCGGTCACGCCCGCGCCAATCGCGCCTGCGCCGGCCGAGGCCGCGCCAGTCGCGGCCGCACCGCAACCGCCTGAAGTCGCGCCGCCGGTGACAGTCAGCGAACCGGCTCCGGTGCGAGCCCCCGAACAACTGCGGCCCCTGGCGCCCGTGGAACTGCCGAAACGTGTGGCTCCGATCGCGGTCACGCCACCGCCGCCGGCCGCGCCGGCGCCGCCGACACGGGTGGCCGACGATTTCGCGCAGCTGCTGGCCTTCGAACAAGGCGAGCATGACGAACCGCCGGCGCCTCCGCCACCGGAGATCAAACTGGTTGCGCCCGAGATGACCGACGAATTGATCGACCAGATCGCGTCCCGGGTCCCGCCCCCCGTGATCACCGACGAGATCCTCGCGCAAATCGCAGCACGCGTCGCCCCGCCCGCGATCACCGGCGAGATCATGGATCAGATCGCGTCGCGGATCGCGCCGCCCGCGATTACCAGCGAGATCCTCGATCAGGTTGCGTCACGGGTCGCACCGCCGCCGATCACCAGCGAGATCCTCGATCAGGTCGCGTTACGGGTCGCGCCCCCAGCGGTCACCGACGAGATGCTCGATCGGATCGCGCTGGGTGTGGCCCCGCCGCTGGTCACGGACGAGATGCTCGGCCAGATTGCGTCACGGGTCGCGCCGCCCGCCATCACCGGCGAGATCATCGATCGGATCGCGTCGCGGATCGCGCCGCCCGCGGTCACCGACGACATGCTCGATCGGATCGCGTTGGGCGTGGCGCCGCCCGCGATCACCGACGAGATGCTCACCCGCATCGCGTCGCGCATCGCGCCGCCCGCCATTACCGATGAAGTCCTCGACCAGATCGCGTCGCGCGTCTCCAGTCATCTGAGGGCCGGCGTCTTCGGCCAGCAGCTGCGCGAGGCCGTCTCGGCGGCGGTGAAGGACACCGTGCGCTCGATCGTGTCCGAGACGTCGGAGCGCCTGGTCCGCGAGGAAATCGAACGCATCAAGTCAAAATCACGAACGTAAAGATCTTCTTCGGTCTTGCGGGCTACGGGCTTGCTTTCAATCCGTAAGCCCGTTGGTCCGTAAGCCCGCAAGCCCTCGTGCTTTAATAGAGAGATATGCCAGTACCCGAGAAGCCCGCGTTAGAGGGCCTCGAAGACGCTCTTGCCGCGCGCTGGGAGCGCGACGGCACCTATCGGTTCGATCGCACCAAGTCGCGGCAGCAGATCTACTCGATCGACACGCCGCCGCCGACCGTCAGCGGCTCGCTGCACGTCGGCCACGTCTTCTCCTACACGCACACCGACTTCATCGCGCGCTTCCAGCGCATGCGCGGCAAGGAAGTGTTCTATCCGATGGGCTGGGACGACAACGGCCTGCCGACGGAGCGCCGCGTGCAGAACTATTTCGGCGTGCGCTGCGATCCGGCGCTGGCGTACGACCCGAATTTTACGCCGCCCGACCCTTCGACAGGCTCAGGGTCGCCCCGAGCAACGTCGAGGGGCGAGAAGCCGGGCCCACCGATCGCGGTGTCGCGCCCGAACTTCATCGAGCTCTGCACCAAGCTGACGATTGAGGACGAGAAGGTCTTCGAGCACCTGTGGCGATACCTCGGCCTGTCGGTGGACTGGTCGATGACCTACGCGACCATCAGCCGCGACGCGCAGCGGGTGTCGCAGATCATGTTCCTGCGGCTGCTCGGAAAGAAGCTGGCCTACCAGGTGGAAGCGCCGACGTTGTGGGACGTCGACTTCCGCACCGCGGTGGCGCAGGCCGAGCTCGAGGACCGCGAACAGCCGGCCGCCTACCACAGGATTCATTTCGCCAAGGCGGATGGCAGCGGCGTGGTGGCGATCGAAACGACCCGGCCCGAGCTGATTCCCGCGTGTGTGGCGCTCGTCGCCCATCCCGATGATGCGCGCTACCAGCCGCTCTTTGGCACCGAGGTGATCACGCCGATCTTCGGCGTCCGCGTGCCGGTGAAGGCGCATACGCTGGCCGATCCGGAAAAGGGCAGCGGCATTGCGATGATCTGCACGTTCGGCGACACCACCGACGTGACGTGGTGGCGCGAGCTGAAGCTGCCGGTGCGCGCAATCGTGCAGCCAAACGGCACGCTGGGGCCCGTGACCTGGGGCCAGCCTGGCTGGGAATCGGCCGACGCCGCCCGCGCCCAGGGCGCCTACGACCAGCTCGCCGGCCTGTCCGCCAAGAAGGCGCAGGTGAAGGTCGCGGAGCTGCTGCGTGAGAGCGGGGACCTGCAGGGCGATCCGAAGCCGATCACGCACAACGTCAAGTTCTACGAGAAGGGCGACCGCCCCCTCGAGATCGTGACGAGCCGGCAGTGGTTCATCAGGACC
>JAYWEJ010000290.1:0-3100 GCA_043779345.1 Acidimicrobiia bacterium
TCACGCGAACGCGGCATCGCCGTACTGCCGCCGGACATCAATCAGAGCCAGCTGCACTTCACGGTCGTGCCCGAGGGCGTGCGGTTCGGCCTGACGGCAATCAAAGGCCTCGGCGACGGCGCCATTCACGCGATCATCGAGGTCCGCGAGCGCACCGGCAAGGTCACCTCACTCCATCAGCTCAGCGAAGAGCTCGACCTGCGCATCGTCAACAAGAAGGTGCTCGAAGCGCTGGTGAAGTCCGGCGCCTGCGACGGTCTGGTGCCGGCCGGTGTCGGGCTGCCCGCGGGCCGCGCCAAGCTGTTCGGCGCCGTCGACAGCGCGATCGAGCACGGCAACCGCACGCAGCGGGATCGCGAGCTCGGACAATCGGATCTGTTCGGCGGCGGGGAAGACAACAACCTCTCGATCATCAGGCTGCCGGACTCGCCGCCGTGGACCGAGATGGAGCTGCTGTCGCATGAGAAGGACGCGCTCGGGCTCTACCTGAGCGGCCACCCGATCGATCGCCATGCCGAGGCCCTCCGCGCCTTCGGCGCGAAGACGGTCGGCGATCTGACGATGACGGAGATTCCGCAGAGTACCGACGGCTCGCCCGGCCGCCTGATCATCGAGGACGTCTACGTCGGCGGCATCGTCTCCGGCTTCCGCGGCCTGAAGACGAAAAAAGGCGATCCGATGTGCGTGTTCACGCTCGAGGACCACCAGGGCGCGGTCGAAGTCGTGGTCTTTCCGGAAATGTTCGGCCGTCATCGCGCCCTGATCGAGAACGGCGCCTTGCTGCTGGTGCGCGGCAAGTTCGAGCGCGACGAGGAGAGCTCGCGGTTCCAGTGCGCCGACATCCTGCCGCTGGCGGCCCTGAAGGAACGGCTGTCGCGCGGCGTGCGGATCCGGTTGAAGGCGACCTGCCCGCGTGAGACCATTGAGGCGCTGTGGGAAGTGATGACCAGGCACCGCGGTGATCGTACCGTGGCCGTGGAAGTCGAGATGAACGGCGGCTCGCGCCACGTCATCGTCCGCGCCGAGGTCACGCATTCGATTCGCGTGCGCACCTCGGAACAGTTTGTCAGCGACGTCGAGCGGCTGTGCGGCGTCGGTTCGGTTACCATCCACTCCTGACGACCTGACCACCTGACTACCTGACTACCTGATGTATGCCTGACTTTCTGGAATTCGAAGAACCGATCGGCGAGCTCCTGAAGGAGATCGAGGCGCTCTCCACGCTCGAACCGAGCGAGCAGCGCGACCAGGAGATTGCCCGCCTCGAAGCCCGCGTCAACGTGATGCGCGGCGATCTCTATCGCAACCTGACGCCGTGGCAGCGCGTCCAGGTGGCGCGGCACCCGGCGCGCCCGACCACGCTCGATTACGTCGAGCTGCTGTTCACCGACTTCGTCGAGCTGCACGGCGACCGCCGCTTTGCTGACGATCATGCGATCGTCACCGGCACCGCGCTCTACAAGGACCGGCCGATCCTGGTCGTCGGCCATCAGAAGGGCAGCGACACCAAGCAGAAGATCTATCGCAACTTCGGCTACGCGCGGCCCGACGGCTACCGCAAGGCGATGCGGACGATGGAGATGGCGCAGAAGTTCCGGCGGCCGATCCTCTGCTTCGTCGATACGCCGGCGGCGTATCCCGGCATCGAATCGGAAGAGCGCGGCGTCGCCGAGGCGATTGCCGTCAACCTTCGCGAAATGATGATGCTCGAGGTCCCCGTGATCGTGCTGGTGCACGGCGAGGGCGGCAGCGGCGGCGCGCTCGGCATTGCCGTTGGCGATCGCATCCTGATGCACGAATTCGCGATCTACAGCGTCATCCCGCCCGAGGGCTGCGCGGCGATCCTGTGGCGCGACCCGAGCAAGAAGGTGGAAGCGGCGACGGCGCTCAAGATCACGGCGCCGGATCTGCTGGGTCTCGGCATCATCGACGAGATCGTCAACGAGCCGGTCGGCGGCGCGCATACCGATCCGGCGCAGGCCGCGGCGCTGCTCGACATCGCCCTGTCACGCGCGCTGGCTGAGGTGTCGGCATTGGGCGTCGATGAGCGCCTCAACGCCCGCTACGACAAGTTCCGCAAGATGGGATCCGTTGGCATCATCGAGCCCTAATCTGACACGCGTCCCACCGACCTGGAAAACGAAGTCACACGATGAGGTTGCGGCGGCCGCGCTCGCGCAGGCGCTCGGCGTGTCGCCGGTCACCGCGCGGCTGCTCGCCATCCGCGGCATCATCGATCCCGATGAAGCGTCACGCTTCCTCTACCCAACGCTCGATCAGCTCCACGATCCGCTGAAGCTGGCCGGCCTCGAGTGTGCCGCCGACCGCCTGCTGCTGGCCATCACCAACCGCGAGCGCATCTCGGTCCATGGCGACTACGACGTCGACGGCATCACCTCGACGGTGATCCTGCGGCGCGCGCTCGAGCTGCTCGGCGCCGACGTCGGCCATTTCATTCCCGAGCGACTCACCGACGGCTACGGCCTGCAGCCCGGCACCATCGATCGCCTCCACGCCGAAGGCGTCAAGCTGATCGTGTCCGTCGACTGTGGCATCCGCGCGCCCGAGGCGGCGCGCCGGGCCCGTGAGCTCGGCGTCGACTTGATCATCACCGACCATCACGAGCCGGACGACGAGCTGCCGGATGCGTGCGCGGTCGTCAATCCCAAGCGTCACGACTGCACGTATCCCGACAAGAACCTCGCCGGGGTCGGCGTCGCCCTGAAGCTGGTCCAGTCGCTCTGCACACGGACGGGGAAGTCGGCGTGGCTGCCCGCGTTCGTGAAGATCGCGTCGATCGGGACGCTCGCGGACGTGGTGCCGTTGATCGGCGAGAACCGCATCATCGCGAAGCTCGGCTTGCAGATGCTGACCAAGGGGCCCCACAAGGTCGGCCTGCGCGCCCTGTTCGAAGCCGCCGGCCTGTCGGGTAAGACCATCGACAGCTATCACATCGGCTTCATGGTGGCGCCCCGCATCAACGCCGCCGGGCGCATGAGCACGCCCGACATCGCGACCAGGTTATTGCTGGCCTCGGATGAAGGCATGGCCGACGAGGCCAAGGGGCTCGCGGCGCAGCTGGAAACAGAGAACACGCGCC
>JAYWEJ010000291.1:0-3097 GCA_043779345.1 Acidimicrobiia bacterium
CGCTGGAGCTCGGCGAGCACCACCTCGAGTCGTTCGAGACCGCGGCTCTGATCGTCATGAGCCCCGGCGTGCCGCTCGATATTCCGGAGTTGCAGCGCGCCCGCTCGGCCGGCGTGCCGGTCATCGGCGAGCTCGAGCTCGCCTCGCGATGGCTGCGCGGGCCGATCGTCGCGATCACAGGTACCAAGGGAAAGTCGACGACGACGACGCTGGTGGGACGGATGCTCGAAGCGGCGGGCCGGCGGGTGATGGTCGGCGGCAACATCGGTTATCCGGTCAGCGCGCAGGTCGACGCCTCGACCGCCGACACCGTCCACGTCATCGAAGCGAGCAGCTTTCAGCTCGAGACCACCGACACCTTCCGGCCGTGGATCGCGGCGCTCCTCAATTTTTCACCGGACCACCTGGATCGGCACCCCGACGAGGCCGCGTATGCGGCCGCGAAGCAACGCATTTTCGCCAACCAGCAGCCGGATGACTGGGCGGTGGTGAATGCAGACAGCGCGGAGGCGACAGCCATGACGACTAATGTGCGGGCACGAGTGGTGACCTACGGCGTCGACAACACCGCCGAGGTGCACGTCGGCAAGGGCTTCGTGTGGCAGCGGACGTCTGAAGGCGACATCCCGCTGCTGCCGATCGCGGCGGTCGAGCTGCAGGGCCGCCACATGTTGAGCAACGTCGTCGCGGCGACGGCGATCAGCCACCTCGCGGGTGCGTCGAGCGATGCGCTGGCCAGGGCGCTGGCCGGTTTTCACGGCCTCGAGCACGTCATGGAAGTGGTGGCGACGTGCGGCGGCGTCCGGTTCGTCAACGACTCGAAGGCCACCAACATCGACGCGGCCACGAAGTCGATCGAGAGCTTCGACAAGGTCATCGCGATCATCGGCGGCAAGTACAAGGGCGGCGATTTTGGGGACCTCGCGGAGCCGCTGCGCGCGCATGGCCGCGCGGTGGTGGCGATCGGCGAGGCGAGGTCGATGGTGAAAGCGGCGTTGAAGGACGTCGTCCCCGTCGTCGAAGCGTCGACGCTGGCCGATGCGGTGCGGAAAGCGTGGGACCTGGCGGTCCCCGATGGCGTGGTGCTGCTGGCGCCGGCGTGTTCCAGCTTCGACATGTTCGCCGATTACGCGGATCGCGGACGCCAGTTCAAGGAGGAGGTGCGCCGGCTGGTGAGCGGGAACTAAGCGGGAGCAGTGAGTAGTCGTCAGCCGGTTGGAGGCAATTGAGAGCTGGTCGCTGGGAGCGCAGGCTGCCCCGGTCTGCGAGGCTGGTGTCTCAATTCCCTGGTCGACTGGCGACTACTGACTGCTTGACCTTTATATCGAGTGCACGGCGTGTGACTTTAGGGATCGCGGATTATGGCAAGGAAGCTTCAGTCTGACAAGTGGCTGTTCCTGGCGACGCTGGCGCTGATCTGCGCCAGCGTGGTCATGGTCTACAGCGCCTCTGCGCTGGTCGCGCTGGAGCGCTTTCAGCAGCCCTATCTCTTCGTCACGCGCCAGATGATGTGGGCCGCGGTCGGCATCGCCGTGCTGTCGATCGTGATGCGCATCGATTACCGCGCCTATCGCAACGACCGGTTGATCTGGCTGCTGCTCGCCGTCGTCGCGATGATGCTGGTGGCGGTGTTGTTCGCGCGCCCGATCAACGGCACCAGCCGCTGGTTTGGCATCGGCGGCTTCGGCATCCAGCCGTCGGAGCTGGCGAAGCTGGCCGCCATCATGTTCACCGCGATGATGCTCGAGCGGCGCCGGACGCGCATCAACGAGCTGCAGTACTCGCTGGTGCCGATCGCGCTGATCGTCGGCGGCCTGGTCGGCCTGATCCTGCTCCAGCCGGACTTCGGCACCGCGGTGTCGCTGATCGCGGTGATCGGCGTGATGGTTTTTGCGGCCGGCATCAGTTACCGCTACCTGCTTGGCGCGGCACTGCTGGCGCTGCCGGCGCTCTACGTGATCATGATGCAGGCCGATTATCGCCGGCGGCGCCTGCTCACGTTCATGGATCCATGGGCCGATCCGCTCGGCGATGGCTTTCAGATCATCCAGTCGCTGATTGCCGTCGGCACCGGCGGCGTGTTCGGCAAGGGCCTGATGCAGGGCGTCCAGAAACTGTTCTATCTGCCGGAACCGTTCACCGACTTCATCTACGCCGTGATCTCCGAAGAGACCGGTCTGCTGGGTGCCACGCTGGTGCTGCTGTGCTTCTGCGTGATCGCCTGGCGCGGCATGCGCACGGCGATGCGCGCGCCCGACAGCTTCGGCGCGTTCCTGGCGCTGGGAATCACCATGATGCTCGTGCTGCAGGCGTTCGTGAACATCAGCGTCGTGCTCGGCTTGATGCCGACCAAGGGCATCCCGCTGCCGCTCGTCAGCAACGGCGGCTCGTCGATGTTGATCAACCTGCTCGGTATCGGCGTGCTGCTGAACATCTCGCAGCATCAGCAGGTGGAGACGGGAGCCGCGTGACAGGTGCGTGTGTTGATCGCGGGCGGAGGCACCGGCGGGCACCTGTACCCCGGCATCGCGCTGGCGCGCGAGCTGCAGCGGCGCGAGCCATCCACGCACGTGTCGTTCGTCGGCACGGCGCAGGGCATCGAAGCGCGTGTCGTGCCGCGAGAGAAATTTGCGCTCGACTTGATCCGCGTGGCGGGATTGAAAGGCAAGGGTCGCATCGAACGGCTGAAGGGATTTGCACTGCTGCCGATCGCGGCGATCGACGCCTGGCGCGTCGTCACGAAGCAGCGGCCCGACGTGGTCGTCGGCGTCGGTGGATTTGCGTCGGGGCCGGTGCTCGCCGTCGCGGCGCTGCGCGGCTATCCGACGATGGTGCTCGAGCAGAACGCGCTGCCGGGCATCACCAATCGGCTGCTGGCGCGCGTCGTTGGGGCGGCGGCGGTCAACTTCGAAGCGGCGTTGAGCTATTTCCCGAGCACGGGGTTTGTGGCCGGCAATCCCGTCCGACCGGAGTTCTTCCCGGCGCAGAACGAGGAGGCGAATGATCGAACCAACCGGCCGCGCGATGCGGCACGAGTCCTGATCTTTGGCGGTTCTCAGGGCGCGCACGCGATCAACGTGGCCATGGTGGAGGCAGC
>JAYWEJ010000292.1:0-3064 GCA_043779345.1 Acidimicrobiia bacterium
GCCGAATCCAATCGATGGCTAGGAACGGTTCTGGCGCGCAGAGCCCCAACGCCGCGGCATAGCTGCTCCACTGCCACCGCTCGGCTTCAGCAACGAGCCCTGCCTCAACAGGGTTTCGTGCGACATAAGCTAACGCTGCTCTAAGGTAGGTGCTGTCGTCGATGACGATGGCTTCGAAACGTCCCTCGAAAACATGCCCGGTCCATAGATGCCGACGGTTGATGTACTGGGTAAAGCGTCCGTTCACCAGCTTCATAAATTGCGAGATGTTGGCCTTCGGCGTATGCGCGATCAAGTGATAGTGGTTGTCCATCAAGCAGTAGCCTGGGCACTCCACTAGATATCTCGCGACGGCCTCCTGGACAATCTCAAGGAATGCGCGACGATCGCGATGGTCTTCGAAGATGCGGTTCTTCCGATTGCCGCGTGACATCACGTGATAGGTCGCGCCGCAGAACCGGATTCGAGGTGCTCTCGCCATGCGACGTTCACCTTCAAGAACAGCGCCTCTCTGATTCGCCCGAAAACCCGAGCGTTTCCAACGTGGACCGCGGGTGGTGTTGAAATTTCAGCAATCATCGGCGCTCGGCCGGCGCGCAGTTTTTGGCCTCTCAACTTGGCCAGCAAGAAGAGACTGGCTCGTTGAGAACGAACTGTCCCCGATTACGCAGGATGCTAAGATTCAGCACCTGACCCCTATGCAGCAGCTATTCGATGCGATCAAGGGCGGTCGCGTGGATGAGGTCCGTCAGCTCATCGGACAGGATCCGTCGCTGACGCAGGCGCGCGATGCCAACGGCGCATCGGCGATCCTGGTTGCTGCTTACAACATGAAGCCCGAGGTGGTGAACGCGCTGATCGAACTCGCCGCGCCAGTCGATATCTTCGAAGCGAGCGTCCTCGGCCAGGTCGATCGCATTCAGGAGATCGTGAAGAGCAATCCCGGGCGGGTGTCGGAGCATGCGCCGGATGGATTCACCCCGGTGGCGCTGGCGGCGTTCTTCGGCCAGGCCGCCGCGGTCAAGACGCTGATTGCCGCCGGCGCCGATGTGAACGCCGCCGCGAAGAATCCGCTGAAGGTCCAGGCACTCCATGCCGCCGTCGCCGGACGCAATCTCGAGATCGTGAAGGCGGTACTCGAGGCCGGCGCCGATCCGAACGCACAGCAGCAGTCGGGCTTCCGGCCGATTTTTGAAGCCGGCGCCAACGCCAATCGCGCGCTGGCGGATCTGCTGATCGCGCGCGGCGCCGATCCAACACTCACGAGCGATGACGGCAAGAACGCGATCGACTACGCGCGCGACAAGGGCCACGGCGAGTTCGCCGATTGGCTGGCGACTCAGCGGCCCGCCTGATCACACGATCCACAGAGTTCACAAATTACACCGATAGCGGCTGACGCGGCGCGCAGCGCCGCAGCGAGCAACGGCACCAGGCAAGCGGGCCGTCAATCCGTGTCATCCGCGTAATCCGTGGATGAGAAGGTCAGCGCGAAGTGAAACGCTGGTACGCGGCGAGCGTTCCTTCCACGAGGCGATCGACGCCGAAATACTCGGCGACCCTCGCGCGGCCGGCTTCGCCGAACTGCTGCCGCAGCTCCCGGTCCTTCAACAGGCGAACGATCGCTGTCGCTAACGCTTTCGGGTCGGCGGGCTCGACGAGTATTCCGGTCTCCTCCGGCACCACCGCTTCAGGAATGCCGCCGGCCGTCGTGCCGACGACCGCGTGACCCATCGCCATCGCGTCGAGGACCGCGGAGCCCAGGCCCTCCGTCACCGACGGCATCACGAACAGATCCGCGGACTTCATCAACGACATCACGTCTTCGCGAAATCCCGGCAGCAACACGCGCCTGGCGAGCGACAACTGCTTGACCTGTTTCTCGAGCGGCGCCCGCAGCTCCCCTTCACCGAAGATGATCAGGTGCGCGTCCGGCACTTCGCGCAGCACCAGCGGCATCGCGTCGATCAGATATTTCTGGCCCTTGTGCCCGACCAGCGCGCCGACGTTCACGATCACGGGCACGCCGTGCGGCAGCCAGTATTCGGCGTGCAGCTCGATCACCGGGCGATGCTGGATCTTCTCGACATCGATGCCGTCGTGCACGACCTCGATGCGGCCCGACGGGATGCCGTCCTGCACCAGGATGTCCTTGATCGCGTTCGAGGCCGCGATGAAGCCGTCCACCTGCCGGTACTTCCACTGCGAGAACGCATGTGACTGCAGGTGAAAGTCGACGCGGCGCGACGCGATCGTCTTGGGACGTGGCTCCGGCGCGCCGAACGACATCGCCAGCGACGCCATCGACACCGCGTGCGGATCGTGCGCGTGCACGATGTCTGGTTTCCACTGCCTGATGATCTTCGACAGCTTCCACGCGCTGGCCAGGTCGATCTCGTTCACCGGCGCGAGCGGCACCAGGTCCGGCCCCTCGGAGGCGCGCCGCAACAATTCGCCTTCGCGGTGCGCGACCAGCACGGCCCGGTGGCCGCGCGCCCGCAGGCCGAGGACGGTTAAGAGGACTTGTTGCTGTCCCCCGCGCCAGGTGCGCGCGGTGTCGATGTGGAGGGCGAACACAGCTCCCAAAGTTTCGCAAACTTCAGCCCGACATAGCGGGCATTCATGGCCGACACGATCAGGCCGGCGGTGCCGTCGCGGAACCCCCCGCGCAGCACGTAATTGCGGAAGAACGCCGCCGGCGGATGCACCAACAGGTCGAAGAACCCGGCCCGCCGGCCCTCCTCGAACATCTGCTTCGCCGCCAGCGTCGTATAGCGATCCATGGTCTGGCAGTGATGGGCGAGATCGCGATACGCGTAGTGCTGCAGCTCGCTGCGCAGGTCCGCGACGGGGCCGTCGGCCTTCACGGATTCATGCACGTAGTTGCCCGCCCACCGGGCGCGGCGGCGATCGTAGAGGCGCAGCTGATAGTCGGGATACCAGTCGGTGGATCGCATCCAGCGTCCGAGGTGGAACGTCACGCGCGGGACGCGGTAGCCGGCGGCGCCAGGACCGCGCGCCATCACCGCCTTGAGCTCGGCGGCCAGCTCCGGCGTCACGCGCT
>JAYWEJ010000293.1:0-3061 GCA_043779345.1 Acidimicrobiia bacterium
GTCGAGCAGCTCGCCGACCACGGTGCAGACCTTGGCGGTCCCGATGTCGAGACCCACCACGTATCGTTCCTGTCGTGCCACGAATCCTCCGCTAAATCCAGGACCCGGGAGCCGGGAGCCGGGAGCCGGCCCACCGCATGCCGCGGATCCATTCCGAACTTCCGGTTCCCGGTTCCCGGCCTCCGGTTCCCGTCGTCTTACGGGTCATTTCTCACCTGTCGTTTGGGCGGGCGCACGTACATCCGTTCGTCGAACCGCAAGTCCACGTAATCGATGCCGGCGAGCCGCTCGTGCAGCGCCGGCGCCAGGTCGATGTATTGCTGCAGCCGCGCCACGAACTCGGTGTCGCCGAGGTGCAGCAGCGCCGCGTCGCCGTCGAGGATCACCACCGCGTCGTGGAGGTCGGCGACGTCGACCTGCGACACCCGCTTGGCGATCTCCGGGCGGGTCGCAATCGCGCCGATGACGCGGCCGGCAAACTCGGCCCGCGTGACGTCGACGAGCGAGCCGCCGTCCTGCGGTGAGGCGCCGATGCCGTCGATGATCGGCAGATCGATATCGGCGTAGGCGGGGCCGTACTCGTCGATGATCACGCCCTCGCCGTCGATCAGGTACATCGCCGTGCCGAGCCGCCCGATGCCCATCGGGCGCCGCTCGTGAATCGAGATCTCGACCGTCGACGGCAGCACCCGCCGGATCGTCGCGCGCTCGACCCACGGCGACGACAGCAGCTTCTGCTGCCACTCGTCGAGCTCGACGGCCAGGATGTTCCGGCCGCGCAATCCCTCGACGAGCGCCAGCACTTCGCCCGTCGACAGCCGTTGGTGTCCGCGCACCACCATGTGGCCAATCTGCAGCGACGACGCCGCCGCGATCAGCGTGACGCCCCGATACGCCGCATAACCCACCACCAGTGCGAGCGCGATGACCCGCGCCGCCAGCCACGCGTGCTTCGAAGCCGGGCTGCGCTTGCGCGACGGCTTGACGTGCGCGCGGCGAAACCGCTTGTCGGTGGCGACGGCGTGGCCGCCGCCCTGGCGAAGGGTCGCGGCCATCAGCGGCCGCCTCCGTACCGGCGTTCGAGTTCCGCGACGAGATGGCCGGCGAGCGCGCCAATCGAGCCGGCGCCGAGCGTGATCACGAGATCGCCGGGTCGCGCCAGATCGGCGACGCGCGCGGCCATGTCGTCCAGCTTCGGGACCAGATGCACCGGCGCCGCACGCACCTTGTTGACCGCGGCGGCCAGCGTTTCGATCGTGATGCCGGGGATCGGCTCTTCGCTCGCCGCATAGATCGTGGTCAGCACGACTTCATCAGCCGCCGCCAGCGCGGCGCCGAACTCGTTCATCAGATCGCGCGTGCGCGTATAGCGGTGCGGCTGGAAGGCAACCACGATGCGCTTCGGCTGGCCCGCGCGCGCCGCCGCCAGCACCGCGGCAATCTCGGTCGGATGGTGGCCGTAGTCGTCGACGACCGTGATGTCGTTGATGACACCGCGCTTTTCGAAGCGGCGCTCGGCGCCACGGAATTCGGCGAGCGCCGAGGCGATCTTCGCGAACGGCACGTCGAGCTCGAGGCCCACGGCGACCGCGGCCAGCGCGTTTTGCACCGAGTGCCGGCCGGGAACGAGCAAGGTCAGCTCCCCCAGCGTTTCGATAGTGGTCCCGCCCCGGCGTTCATACTTCTGGACGACGCAGCGCGATCCGAATCCAGCGAGCGTCACCTCGGCGCCGAAAATCACGGGCACCGTCTGATGCGGGCCGGCCGGCTGATCGATCCCATAGGTGATGACGCGGCGTTGGATGCGTGGCAGCACCGCGCAGAGCTCCGCATCGTCGGCGCACGCCACTACGGCGCCGTAAAACGGCACCTTGTTGGCGAAGTCGACAAAGGCCTGCTGCAAGTCCGCGAAGCTCCCGTATGCGTCCATGTGTTCGCGATCGATGTTCGTAATCACCGCAATCGATGGCGACAGTTTCAGGAACGAGCGATCGCTCTCGTCCGCCTCCGCCACCATCAACTTCCCGCGCCCCAGCCGCGCGTTGCTGCCGAACGCGCTCAACCGTCCGCCGATCACCGCCGTCGGATCGAGGCCGGCGCGCTCCAGCACGAGCGCGACCATCGAGGTCGTGCTGGTTTTGCCATGCGCGCCGGCGACCGCGATGCCGAACTGCAACCGCATCAACTCGGCGAGCATCTCGGCGCGCGGGATCACCGGGATCCGCCGCCGCGCCGCTTCCGCGACTTCCGGGTTGTCCGGCCGCACCGCCGACGAAAACACGACCACGTCGGCGTCGCCGACATTCGCCGCCGCGTGCCCGGACTGCACCGTCACGCCGAGCGTTTCGAGCCGCTCGGTGACCGCGGACTTCTTCGCATCGGATCCCGACACCGCGTAGCCGAGATTCGCGAGCAGCTCCGCGATCCCGCTCATGCCAATGCCGCCGACCCCGACGAAATGAATCCGCCGCGTCTTACCGAGCATGTCGGCCGCCTGACTGCTGCGCCAGCGTCTCCACACGATCGGCGATCCGCTCGGCCGCATCAGGCCGCGCCAGGGTTCTTGCCGCGGCCGACATGCGGGCGCGGCGATCCGGATCCGTCATCAACTCTTTCAACGCGTTGGTCAGCGCGTCACCCTTCAGTTTCCGCTCCTCGATCACCATCGCGGCGCCGGCCTTCTCGACCACTACCGCGTTCTTGCGCTGGTGGTCGTCGGTCGCCGTCGGCAGCGGCACCAGAATCGCCGGGGTCCCGGACGCGGCCAGCTCCGCCAGGGTGGTCGCCCCCGCGCGGCAGATGACGAGGTCCGCCGCCTTCATCTCTCCGTCGATTTGGAAGATGAAGGCCTCGACGCGGGCCGGCTGCCCGGCACGTTGGTACGCGGTGCGCACCAGATCCAGATCGCGCTCGCCGGTCTGGTGGGTAATCGCAAGGCGTATCCCGGAGGCTGCCAGCCGCGCCGCTGCCTCCACCATGGCCACGTTGATCGCGTGCGCGCCCTGAGAACCGCCAAAGATCAGGACTCGTGCCGCATCGCGCGGCCGGTTGGTTCGATCAT
>JAYWEJ010000294.1:0-7180 GCA_043779345.1 Acidimicrobiia bacterium
CGGATCTTGGTGCGCTGCAGCGCCACGATGATCCGCTCCGACAATTCTTCCGGCACTTCGACGAGCGAGTAATCGTCGTGGATCTTGATCGCGCCGATCGCCCGTGACGGGATGCCGGCCTCGCCGGCAATGGCGCCGACCAGGTCGGCGGGCCTGACGCTGTCTTCCTTGCCGACGCTGATCCGCAGCAGCGTCAGCCGTCCCCCCGACGATCGCTCGTCGTACTGCTCGGCCTCAGGCTCGCCGGCCGGCGCCGCCTTCTCCGCGCCGTCGTTGGCAATTGCGACCGCCGCCGCGGCGATGTCGATGATGTCGAACTCCTGCGCCAGCGACTCGATCAGCTCGCGCATGTCTTCCAGGCCGCCGGCGGCAATGCGCGCGCGCAGCGTCTCCTTCGCGCCTTCCAGCCGGCGCTTGCGCAGGTCCGCCTCGGTCGGCAGCTTGCCGATCTCAATCTTCTGCTTGGTCAGCCGCTCGACGTACTGCAGGAACCGCTGCTCGCGAGGCGCCAGCAGCGTAATCGCCACGCCCTCGCGGCCGATTCGGCCGGTGCGGCCGATCCGGTGCACGTAGACTTCCGCCGCCGTCGGCAGATCGAAGTTGACGACGTGCGAGACGTGATCGATGTCGAGACCGCGCGCGGCGACGTCGGTGGCGACGAGGATGTCGGCCTTCTCGGTGCGAAACAACTGCATGACGCGGTCGCGCTGCTTCTGCACCATGCCGCCGTGCAGCGCCTGCGCCCCGTAGCCGTGCGCGTTCAAGGTGTCGGTGAGCTCGTCGACCTCGAGCCGCGTCCGGCAGAACACGATCGCCGACTTCGGGCTTTCGAAGTCGAGGATGCGGCTGAGCGCGGCGATCTTCTGGCCTTTGCCGACGATGAAGGCGACCTGCCGGACTTGCGGCATCTTGCCGGCGGCGCGCTTCTCCAGCGCGATCTGCACCTTCTTCGGGTTCTTGAGATGCCGTCCGGCGATCGACATGATGCGGGGCGCAAACGTCGCCGCGAACAGCGCCGTCTGCCGCGCCTCCGGCGTTTCCTTCACGATCGCATCGATGTCTTCGGCGAAGCCCATGTCGAGCATTTCGTCGGCTTCATCGAGGACCAGCACCTGGACGAAACTCAGATCGAGCGTGCGTCTGCGCAGGTGATCGAGCACGCGGCCGGGCGTGCCGACCACGACCTCGGTGCCGCGGCGCAGCGCGCGGATCTGATGATCCATAGGCGCGCCGCCGTAGACCGGCACGACGTTCAGGTTCGAGCCTTTCGCGTACTTGTGCAGCGCCTCGGCGACCTGCATCGCCAGCTCGCGCGTCGGCACCAGCACGAGCGCGCGCACCTTGCCGCGGCTCTTGGCGTCGCGCGACAGCGTGTCGAGAAGGGGCAGCGCAAACGCCGCGGTCTTGCCGGTGCCGGTGGCCGCCTGGCCGAGCATGTCGCTGCCGGCCAGCAGGACTGGAATGGCTTCTTTCTGGATGGGCGTGGGTTCTTCGTAGCCGAGGGCGTTGACGGCGCTGACCAGCGCGGCCGACAGTCCGAGCGACGCAAACCCCGCCGCATCGGATGCGGGAGTCTTCATCCCTTCTACGTTACTCGTTTCTCAGGGCGACGATGGGATCGACATTGGTGGCCCGGCGGGCGGGCAGGTAGCTCGCCAGCACGGCAATCGCGGCCAGGAACAACGCGACGCCGCCGAAACTGAGCGGATCGGTGGGCGTGACGTTGTAGAGCAGCGATTGAATGACGCGGGTGATGCCGAACGCGCCGAGTAATCCGAGCGCGACACCAACCGCCGCCAGCGTCACTCCCTGCCGGACCACCAGTCCAAGGACGTCGGATCGCTGCGCGCCGAGCGCGATGCGCACGCCCATCTCCTGGGTGCGCTGGGAAACGGAAAACGACAGCACGCCGTAGACGCCGACGCCGGCGAGGAACAAGGCCGCCGCGCCAAAGATTCCAAACATGAACCCGAACAGGCGGAACTGCCAGAACCCCGCCGTCCGCAGATCCTCCATCGTCCTGACGTTGAAGATCGGCAGGCCCGGATCCGACGAGCGGATCTCGTTGCGCACGGCCGCGGCCAGCCCGGACGGATTGCTGGCGGTGCGAATGGTGACGCCGATGTTTGATAAGTTGGCGAAGCGATAGGGCACGTACGCGACCGAGAAATCCGGCGTGTCGTCGTCCATGTCGAACATGCGGATGTCGGGCGCGACGCCGATCACCGTGAACCAGACTGCGAGCTCGTCTTCGACCAGCCGGAAGCGCCGGCTAACGGCGTCGGCGTCCGGCCACAGCTTCTTCGCCATGGTTTCGTTGATGACGGCGACGGCCGTCATGCCCGCGCCTTCGCCGTCAGTGAAGTCGCGGCCCTTGAGCAGCGACAGTCCCATCGTCTTGTAGAGATGAGGGGTCACTGCCGTGAACAGGATGCTCGGCTCTTCGCCTTTCGTGACCGGCCTGCCATCGACGATGGCGTGGCCGCTGCCGCCGCCGGCGTCAAGCGGCACGAAGTTGGACGCGAACGCGCTGACGACGCCCGGGAGTCCTTCGATGCGCCGCATGATGTCGTCAACACGCTGGGCCTTCTGTTCGGCGGTCCCGTAGCCTTCACCGATCATGAAGAAGCGGGCGGTGAGGAGTGGCGACGTATCAAAGCCCGGGCTCGCGCTCTGCAGGTTGAGGAAGCTGCGCACGAACAGCGACGCGCCGACGAGCAGGATCAACGCCATCGCCACTTCGAGCACGACCAGCGTATTGCGCAGACGCGCGCGGCGGCCGCTCTGTCCCGAGCCGCGGGCGCCGTCCCGCAACGCCTCCTGAAGATTCAAGCGGCCCGCCTGCAGCGCCGGGGCGAGACCGAACACCAGGCCGGTCGCCGCCGAGACCACGAGGGTGTAAGCGATGACGCGCGGGCTCACTTCCCAGTGGATGTAGTACGGCACTGATTCCCGCGGGATGGCGTTGTCGAGCAGATAGACGCCGAAGTACGCGATGGCGAGTCCGAACGGAGCCGAGGCGAGGCCGAGCAGCACGCACTCCACCATCAGCTGCTTGATCAACTGAACGCGTCCGGCCCCGAGCGCGGCCCTGACGCAGAACTCGCGCTGACGGCCCGACGCGCGCGCGAGCATCAGGTTGGCCACGTTCGCGCACGCGATCAACAGCACGATGGTGACGGCGCCCATCATCGTAAACAGGATGAGCCGCACGTCGTCCGGAATGAATTCGTCGGACAGCGACCTGGCGATACCGCTCCAGCCATCGTTGGTGGCCGGGTAGAGCGTCGCCAGTGACGCGGTGATCGAGGAGAGCTCCGCGCGGGCCTGTTCGATGGTGACCCCCGGCTTGAGCCGGCCGAACGCGAACAGGTAGCGCGAATTCCGCGGCTCGGCATCGGCCAGCGGCCCGAGCGGGATCCAGGCTTTCTGGTTCTCGGGGAAGCTGAACCCGACCGGCATCACACCGGCGACGGTGTGGGGGCGGCCGTTGACGTTGAGGCTGCGGCCGATGATATTCGGATCGCCCTGGTAACGCCGCTGCCAGACTTCGTGGCTGAGCATGAGCACGGGTTCGGCGCCGGGGCGATCGTCGTCGGGGCGGAAGTGCCGCCCGAGGAGCGGCTGCACGCCGAGGATCGGAAACATGTCCCACGTAATCGCGGCGCCTTGAATGCGCTCGGGATCGCCCTGGTCCGAGATCGCGATGGTGCGCCCGCCGAGCGCCGCCATTTGCGCAAACGTCGTCGTTCGTTCCTTCCAGTCCTTCAGGTTCTGATACGAAACGCCGGCCTCGCGAACGCCGCCCCGCTCGAAGGTCTCATTCAGGACGAACAGGCGATCAGGCTCGACATAGGGGAGCGGCTGGATCAGGATGCCGTCGACGAGGCCGAAGAGCGTGGCGTTGACGCCGATGCCGAGCGACAGGCAGAGGATGACGATCGTGGAGACGCCGCGATCGTGCACGAGGCTGCGGATGGCGTACTTGATGTCGCGGAAGCCCATCTGTCTGTATACGTTACCGTGCCTGGAACCGTTCGCGCTGGTGCTACATTTGGCGGGGGAGATGGACGCTCAGTGCGCATCGTAATCGTCGGGGGAGGGCAGATTGGATCGGCGCTGGCGCGGACGCTCGCGCCGGACCACGAGGTCGTCGTCGTCGATCACGACCGCACGGTCGCCGACGTGTTCTCGGCGCTGGACGTCGAATTCATTGTCGGCAGCGGCACCAACGAAGAGGTGCTCGGGAGAGCCGGTATCGACAGCGCGCAGTTCTTCGTCGCCTGCACCGGTCTCGACGAAGTCAACATTGTCGCCTGCGCGATCGCCAATCGCATCGGCAGTCCCGAGACGATCTGCCTGGTGTCGCGCGCGGATTTCGTTCCCGGATCGCACGGTCACCTCGAACAGTTCGGCATCGACCGCGTGCTGTGGCCGGAGGCGCAACTGGCGGCGGACATCGAACAGGTGGTCAGCGCTCCGGGCGCCATCGACGCCGAGGTGTTTGCCGGGGGCGGGATCCGGCTGCTCGAGTACAAGCTGGAAGCGGGGTCGCCGCTGACGTCGGCGCCCCTGGGCAAACTGCGCCTGCCCCGCGGCGCGTTGATTGCCGCGGTCAAGCGTGGCGCCCGGCTGTTCGTGCCGCGCGGCGCCACCGAGCTCGCCGTAGGCGACAAGATCATCATCATGGGCACGCCGGAGGCGATGAAGGAAGTCGAGGGCATCGTCAACCCGTCATACGGCCGCGGCCGCATGCGGGTGACGATCATCGGCGGCGGCGACGTCGGGCTGCAGCTGGCCGAGCGGCTCGAACAGTGTGCGACGGTCGATCTGCGAATCATGGAGCGCGACCCCGGCCGCGGCGAAATCCTGGCGGCGCGGCTGACCCGCACGCTGGTGCTGAACGGCGACGGCACCGACCTCGAGTTTCTCGAGAGCGAGAACGTCGGGCAGAGCGACGTGCTGGTGTGCGTCATCGACAACGACGAGCGCAACCTGCTGGCGTCACTGCTCGGACGCCAGCTGGGCGTGCCGAAGATCGTCACACGCGTCGGCCGTCCGAACAATCTGCGCCTGTTCGAACGCGTCGGCATCGACGTCGCCTTATCGGCGCGCGGCGCGGCGGTGGCGTCGATTCTTCACCAGATTACCGGCGGGACCTCGCGGCTGCTGGCAGTGCTCGAACACGGCGAAGCGCGGGTGCTCGAGCTGACGGTCTCGAAGGACTTCGTCGCCAAGCCGCTCAAAGGCATCGGCACGCCGGAGGACGCGATCGTCGGCGCGATCCTGCGCGACGGCGGCGCGATCGTGCCGCGGGGCGACGATCGCATCGAGCCGGGCGATCGCATCCTCGTCTTCTCCACGGGCGCCGCTGCCGGTCGCGTGCAGGCATACTTCAGTGGCACCGGCAACTAAGTCGGGCTCGGTGCAATGCGCCTCTCTCTAGTCGTTCACGTCACCGGGATTGTGGTCAGGGTGTTCGGCCTGATGTTCCTGGCCCCGCTCGCGCTGGCGCTCGCCGACGGTGATTACCGCGACGCCTGGGGATTCACGCTGTCGCTCGCACTGATCGTAGCGGTCGGCCACCTGATGCGGGGCGCCGGCGGCCGTGCCGCGGAGGATGCGGTCGAAAGCATGCGGCGCGTCGAAGGGCTGGCGGTGGTGTCGGCGACGTGGCTTTTGATCGCCGGGTTCTCCGGCATTCCGTACATGTGGAACGGGCTGGGGCCTATCGACGCGACGTTCGAGGCGATGTCGGGCCTGACGACGACGGGCGCGACCGTGTTCCGCGATTTTTCGCTGTACGGCCGCAGTGTCTTTTTCTGGCGCGCGATGACCAACTGGCTCGGTGGGATGGGCGTGATCGCGCTGTTCGTGGCGGTCCTGCCGCGGCTGGCGATCGGCGGCCGGGAGCTGTTCTTCGCCGAGGCATCCGGTCCCGATGACGAAAAGGTGGCGCCGAAGATTCGACGCACGGCGGCGTTGTTGTGGCGCTTGTATGCGGTCCTAACGCTCCTGCAGATCATCGCGCTGGTGCTGACCGGCATGCCGTTGTTCGACTCGGTCTGCAACACGTTCGGGACGATCGCAGCCGCCGGATTCTCGCCTCACCCGCTGTCGATCGCCGGCTATCAAAACCCGGCCGCGGAGTGGGTGATCATCGTGTTCATGTTCCTGGCCGGCGCGAACTTCGCGCTGCAGTATCGCGCGCTGGCGAGGCGGGACTGGCGCATTTTCGCCGACGATGAGGAGCTGCGGGCGTACGCCGGCGTCGTCGCGATTGCCACGATCGTCCTGGTCATCGCCATTCGCACTTCCGTCGGCTCGGGCGATCTCTTTCGCACGGCGTTGTTCCAGGTGCTGTCGATCATCACCACGACGGGATTTGCCAGCGTCGATTTCAACCTCTGGAACGATCAGGCGAAGGCCGTGCTCCTGGGCCTGATGTTCATCGGCGGCTGCGCCGGATCCGCCGCCGGCGGCCCGAAGGTGGTGCGGCACCTGCTGCTGGCCCGCTTCACGCTGCAGGAGCTCCGCCGCAGCTTGCACCCCCGCGCCATCCTTCCGGTGAAGCTGGGTGGCCGCGTCGTGCCCGCGCCGATCATGCAAGGCGTGATCGTCTTCTTCCTTTTCTACATGCTGACGTTCGCGGTCTGTTCGGTGATCGTGATCCTGCTGGGCGCCGACCTCGTTACCGGCATCTCCGCCACCGCGGCGACGCTTGGCAATGTCGGCCCTGGCTTCAACCTCGTCGGGCCGATGGCGAACTTCGCGGACTTGCACCCCATCAGCCGGATCGTGCTGACGCTCGCGATGTGGATCGGCCGGCTCGAAGTGATCACCGTGCTCGTCATCCTTCGACCGGAGGCGTGGCGCGCGGGCCGCTGGTCCGCGGCCGGCCCAGGCGCGGCTACTTAAAGGCCGCAATGCCGTCGTAACTGGTCGCCCTGTCCGCGAAGATCCAGGCGGAACAATCTCATCTTCACGTACTCAGGGTCGTCGCAGTACTCTCGCGGCACGGTTCCCGGCGCTAGCGCATCGACAAGCACGGCATCGAAGCGCTGCTCGAAGCGCAAGGGTTGGAACATCGGGACTTCGGCGCCGCCGATCAGCGTGCCGCGAAGTAGCGCGAGGCTCGGGCGCGGCCAGGAAGACACGTCAGGCTGACCCAACAGCGCCC
>JAYWEJ010000295.1:0-7177 GCA_043779345.1 Acidimicrobiia bacterium
CGCGCGCTGGTCGCGGTGGCCCAGAACGGAATCGAGAGCGCCACGAACACCGATGCGGCGAGCGCGGCCGGTCCGTGCGCCACGCGGCGGACCAGGATAAAGGTCAGAAACACGCTTGCTGCCGCGGCGATCAGGCTAATCGCGCGAAACGCCGGCAACTCCGAACCGCTGATCGCTCCCGCGAGCCACGCGGCGTAGGAGTAGGCGATGCCGCGATCGTAGAGAAGACCTGATGGAAGAAGCGGCAGCCCGTGTTGCTGGATGCCGCGAACGGCGAAGACGGTGAACTCCTCGTCGACCGAGTAGCCGGAGCGAGTCAGTTGCAGCGCGCCAATCAGCAGCACCGCAGCGACAAGGACGATCGCCGTCTTCACGCGACGGTGATGCGCTTGTCCGAGTAGACGTCCTGGATCGCGTTCAGCAGCGTCACGCCATCTTTCATCGGGCGCTGGAAGGCCTTGCGACCGGAGATCAGGCCCATGCCGCCGGCGCGCTTGTTGATCACCGACGTCTTGACCGCGTCCTTCAGATCGCTGTCGCCGGCCGACGCGCCGCCGGAATTGATCAGGCCGGCGCGCCCCATGTAGCAGTTGGCGAGCTGGTAGCGCGTCAGGTCGATCGGATGATCGCTCGATAGAATCGAGTAGACGCGCTTGTCGGTCTTGCCGAACTTGATCGCGTCATATCCGCCGTTGGTCTCCGGCAGCTTCTGCTTGATGATGTCGGCTTCGATGGTGACGCCGAGGTGATTGGCCTGGCCGGTGAGATCGGCGGCAAGGTGGTAGTCGACGTCCTTGGTCTTGAACGCGGTGTTCCTCAAGTAGCACCACAGCACGGTGAACATGCCGAGCTCGTGGGCGTGCTGAAACATCTCGCTGACTTCCTGGATCTGCCGCTTCGATTCTTCCGAGCCGAAATAGATGGTCGCGCCGACGCCGGCCGCGCCCATGTCGAAGCCCTGCTTGACGCTGGCGAAGCGAATTTGATCGTAGGCGTTCGGATACGAAATGAACTCGTTGTGGTTGAGCTTCAGGATGAACGGGATCTGGTGCGCGTACTTGCGCGCGCACATGCCGAGCACGCCGAGCGTGGAGGCGACGGCGTTACAGCCGCCCTCGAGCGCCAGCTTGACGATGTTCTCCGGATCGAAATATTGAGGGTTCGGCGCGAACGACGCGCCGGCGGAATGTTCGATGCCCTGATCGACCGGCAGGATCGACACGTAGCCCGTGCCGGCGAGCCGGCCGTGATCGAACAGCGACTGCAGCTTGCCCAGCACCGGCACCGGCCGGTTCGAGTTGAGATGCACGCGTTCGACGAAATCCGGACCGGGCAGGTGCAGCGTGTCCTTGGGAATCGTGTTGCACTGGTGCTGCAGCAACCCGGCGGCGTCGGCTCCGAGGATCTCTTCTACGGTGGGCATGACTTTTACTTTATCACTGGGTATGACAGCTGCTCCACGACCGCCTGGTCCACCGCCTGCTGGATCATAGTGTCGACCGGCAGCGTCTTTTCGGCCTCGTCGACGGCGAAGCGGCGCGCGTGCGTCTCGGGATGGCGCGGCGTGAACAGCGTGCACGAGTCCTGGTCGGGAACGATCGAGATGTCGAAGGTGCCGAGCCGCTGCGCCTCGGCGATGATCTCTTCCTTGTCCATGGCGACGAGCGGCCGGAACACCGGCATGTGCGCGGCCTGATCGATCACGGTCATGTTGTCGAGGGTCTGCGACGCGACCTGGCCGATGACGTCGCCGGTGACGAGCGCGCGGGCCCGCACGTGATTGGCGATTCGCTGGGCGATGCGCAGCATCAGTCGCCGGTAGATGATCACGCGCAGATCGCCCTGCACGCTCAAGGTGATCTGCCGCTGCAGCTCGCCGAACGGGACGAGATACAGCCTGGTTCGCAACTGGTAGCGCGTCAGCACCTCGGCGAGCCGTCGCGCCTTTTCCTGCGAGGTGTTCGACAGGAACGGCGCGCTGTGGAAATGCACGAGCGTGACGTTGCAGCCGCGCTTCATCATGCGCCACGCCGCCACCGGTGAGTCGATGCCGCCGGACAGCAGGCCGACCAGCCGGCCGCCGGTGCCGGTCGGCAGGCCGCCGGGGCCGGCATCGCGGCCCATGTAACAGAACGCGGTGCCGGGAACGATCTCGACGCGGATCACGAGATCGGCGTGATCGAGATCGACCTTCCAGCCGCGCGCCGTCCAGACCCGCGATCCGAGATCGCGCGCCAGCTCCGGCGACGGCACCGGGAACTTCGGATCGGCGCGGCGCACCAGCACCCGGAATGATTCGGCCGATTCGCGCGGCGGCAGCTGCGACACGATCGCGCCGGCCATGCCCTCGAAGTCGAGCGGCAGGTGCGTGGCCACCGAGTAATTGGCGATGCCGAAGATCCGCGACAGGCGATCGCTGACTTCCGGCAGCGTCGAGTCCCGGCCGAGCACCAGCTCGATGCGGCCGATGTGCGTCCGCACTTCCTTGACGTGCAGCCCGGCCAGCGCGCCGTGAATATGGCGCACCAGTCGGCCGACGAACCACGACCGGTTCTTGCCCTTCAGTGCCACTTCCGAGTAGTGGACGAGGATGGAGGTCATGGCGCGGCGAACGCTGCGGCACGATGGCCCGAGATCACGGCCGACTCGATCGTCGCCGGCAGTCCCGTCTCGATCCAGTCGCCGGCGAGCAGGAACCCGTCGATGACGGTGCGGGTGTCGGGCCGCGGCGGCGCATCGGGCGCCAGCGAGAACGTCGAACGCTTTTCGCGAACCGCGAGGCTCTTGCGCAGCGTCGCGGTCCGCGCCAGCGGCAACGCATCCCTCACTTCGCGCAGCGCCGTCGCCGCCAGTTCGTCGTTGGTCTGCGAGACCATCGTCTCCGCGCCGCTCGAGATCAGCGACAGGTGCGACACGTCACCGCCGACGATGGCGCGGCGATCGAAGATCCACTGGAAGTTGCGACCCGGCAGGCCGACGAGCGGCTCGTGCATCACGGCGGCGTCGAACCACAGGTTGACGGTGACGATCGGCAGGCTCGCCAGCGCCGTCGCATCGTCGACCGTTTGCCGGAGCCCGGCGGGCACCGCATCGAACAAGGCGTGAAACCCGTACCACGGCACCGTGGAAATCACGACCGGGGCTTCGATCACTTCGTCGCGAACGCGCACGCCGCGAACGCGCTGCCCGTCGATCAGGACCCTGGCAGGCGCGTTGACGCGCACCGCGCTGCCGCGACCGGTGAGCCACGCGCGCGACGGCTCGGCGTAGAGCTCGTCGAGCGGCACCGCGGGCAGCACCAGCGCGGCCGACGCCGGATCCGGCCCGAACACGCGCTCGAGCACGCCCATGAAGTGCGACGCGTCCGCCTGATCGATCGACTGGTTGAGCGCCGCGAGCGCGAGCGGCTCCCAGAACAACTCGCACAGTCTCGGTGCCTGACCGTGCTTCTCGAGCCAGGCTCGGACTGAAAGTCCGAGCCTGTCCCGCCGTAGCTGGCCGGTTGGTGCGCCAGCGAAGGCGGACGCGGAGGCGGACGCTGTGATCAGCGAACCGATGCTCAAGACCGAGAACCGCTCGCTCCAGTTGAGCGCGTCCCAGGCGAGCACGCCGGCAAGGAAGTGCAGCGGCGAGGGCAACGCCGGCAGCGCCAGCACGCTGCGATGACCATCGCGATCGATCATCGACAGCTTCAATCCGCTCTGCCAGCGCACGCGATCGGCGGTGCCAATGCGTGCGAGGAACGCCAGCGTGTCGGTGTAGCAGCCCATCAGGATGTGCTGGCCATTGTCGACGCGCTCGCCGGTCCCCGGATCGGTGAACGCGGTGGCGCGGCCGCCGAGGCCGGGCCGCGCTTCGACCACCAGCACGCGCGCGCCCGCTTCGACCAGGGCGGTGGCGGCGGCAAAGCCGGCGCAGCCGCCGCCAACCACGATCGCGTCACAGTTCATGCGCGGGCGGATCGCGTCAGGCCGAATGCCGACAGCTGCGACAGCGCCCAGGTCTGCAGCGCGATGCGGGCGCGCTGCCGCTTCGGCACGCGAACGCGCTCGGTGAAGACGTCGTAGCCGCGGCGCTCGACGCGCTGCAGGATCTCGAAATAGATCCCGCCCATGATCTCGGCGGCGACCAGCTTGCGCGATTCGGCGTGCGGCATTGCCTGCGCCGCCGCCGCGTAGAACTGCCGCGCCCGCTGGCATTGGTGCGCGAGCAACTTCTTGATCGCCCCGGTCATGACGCCGGCGGCCAGCGCCTGTTCGGTGACGCCGAAGCGCGCGAGATCCTCCTGCGGGAGATACACCCGGCCCTGTTTCAAGTCGGCCTTGATGTCGCGAATGATGTTGGTGAGCTGCAGCGCGAGCCCGAGATTGAAGGCGTACTCGCGAGACCGCGAATCGCGGCAGCCGAACACTTCGATGCACATCATGCCGACCGCGGAGGCGACGCGCCGGCAGTAGCCGGCCAGCTCATCGAAGGTGTCGTAGCGCGACCGGCGCAGATCCATTTCGACGCCGTCAACCAGGTCGTCGAACGGTTGCCGCGACATCGAAAACATCGGGATGCAGGGCTTCAACTGCTGCGCCTGCGGGGTGACCGGCGTGTCATCGCCGAACAGGCGGGCGACTTCCTCGCGCCACTTCACGACTTCCCTGGCCGCGGTCGCCGGATCCGGCGCCTCGTCCACCGCATCGTCGACGGCGCGGCAGAAATCCCAGACCACGCCGATGGCGCGGCGCTGGGCCGCGGGCAGGACTAGGAACGAGTAGGAGAAGGACGTGTCTCTCGCCACAGCAGCGTTCCACACGCTATCACTAATGCGTCTGGGGCTCCGAGTTTTGGGCGGTCCGACCTGAAGACATCGTAGCCCGCGCTCTCGAGCCGATCGAGAATCCGCGTGCCGCCGAGCCACGTTGCGCGCAGCTCGTAGCGCAGCCGTCCGGAGACACCGTCGCAGACCGGCCGCCCGCGCTCGAACAAGGCGCGGGTCCGCCCGCCGCAATCGCCGAGCGCGGCCTGCCACTGCGAGGTCATGTGCTTCGCGTCGAGGGACGCGACGTCGGCGTGGTGGGCCAGCCAGATTTCCTCGGGAACATACAGCCGGCCGCGCGACCAGTCGATCGCCAGGTCCTGCCAGAAGTTCGTGAGCTGCAGCGCCGTGCACACGTCATCGGAGGCGGCGTCGAGCCGGTCGTCGTGATACCCGCTCAGCCGCAGCACCAGCCGGCCGATCGGGTTCGCCGACTGCCGGCAATAGTCGAGGAGGTTGGCCCAGGACGAATAGCGCGGCGTCCCGACGTCCTGCACGAACGCGTTCAACAGGTCGTCGAACAACGGCATCGGCAGCGAAAAGCGATCGATGGTGTCGTGAAGGGCAAGAAAAACCTTGTCGGGATCTGGAATCCGGGACCGGGGATCGGGCGTTCCCGGTTCCCGGCTCCCGGCTCCCGTCGCGTGTAACTTGACGCGCCAGTCCCGTAGCAACCGCATGCGTTCGCCGGCGTGGTATCCGGGCTCGTCCGCGAAATCATCGGCGGTGCGCGCGAACGCATAAATCGCGGCGACATGCGGCCGCAGCTTCGCCGGCAGCAGGCGCGACGCCACCGGAAAATTTTCGTAATGCTGTTTCGCGATCGCCTCGCAGTGAGCGTAGGCTTCCTGAAGGTCGCTCACCAAGGCGTTTCGGTGGCACCGGCGCGATGATTCGCCGCACGCGCCATCGTGAAGAGCAGATCCGACAGCCGGTTCAGATAGATCACGACCACCGGCTCGACCGCATCCTTGCCGAGCAACAACACCGCGCGCTCGGCGCGCCGGCACACGGTGCGCGCGAGGTGCAGCGCGGCGCCGGCCGGACCGCCGTCCGACAGGATGAAGTGGCGCAGCGGCGGAATCTCGGTATCGAGGCGATCGATCCAGCCCTCGAGACGCGTCACGCTGTCGTCGTCGATGACGATCTTCTCGACGCGCTTCGCGATCTTGCGCGACGGGTCGGCCAGCCGGGCGCCGAGCGCGAACAGGTCGCGCTGGATCGACACGCACATCTCGTCGAGATCCGCGGCCAGAGCGGCCGCGCGCGCCACGCCGAGGCACGCCTGCAGCTCGTCGACGTCGCCGTACGCGACCACCCGCGGATCGGTCTTGCTGACCCGCGTGCCGTCGAACAGGCTGGTGTCGCCGGCGTCGCCGGTCTTGGTGTAGATCTTCACGGTAGGATTATAGAGTGACCTTACCCGCGCCGGCGTTGCGCCAGCGTTTCCGCCGCAACCTGCTCGCGTGGTACCGCAAGAACGGCCGCGACCTGCCGTGGCGCAACACCGACGACCCGTACCACATCCTGGTCTCCGAGATCATGCTGCAGCAGACGCAGGTCGATCGCGTGCTGCCGAAGTATCACGAGTGGCTGGCCAAGTACCCGTCGTTCTTCGTGCTCGCCGAGGCGCCGCCGGCGGAAGTGTCCCAGACGTGGCGTCCGCTCGGCTACAACATCCGCCCGAAGCGGCTGCAATCGATCGCGCAACAGGCGGTTGAGAAATACGACGGCAAGCTGCCGAGCGATCACGAGACGCTTCTGTCATTCAAGGGCATCGGCGCTTACACGGCCGGCGCGATTCGCAGCTTCGCCTTCCGCGAGCGCGCCGCGATCCTCGACACCAACGTCGCGCGCGTGCTGTTCAGGATCTTCGTCGGCAAAGGCGATCCGAAGAGCCACGCGATGAAGAAGCGTCTCTGGGCACTCTCGTCATCCGTGTTGCCGCAGAAACACGTCTTCGACTTCAACCAGGCGCTGATGGATTTCGGTGCCACCCACTGCAGCGCGCGAAAACCGAAGTGCCCGGCGTGTTCTATGAAGGGTTTCTGCCGATCAGTTGCGAGATGAGATCGCGATCGGCGTCGGGAAACGGCAGCGACGCCAGCTCGCTGCGATCGACCCAGCGCATTTCCTGCCCCATCATCGGCTTCGGCTCACCCATCAAGTCGCAGCGATAGAAAAACAGCTCGACGGTCTTCTCCGGATACGAGTGCGTGACCGTGTGCACGAGCTCGCCGACCTGGGCGAGGGCATCGAGCTCCTCGAAGATCTCGCGGCGCAACGCTTCGACGTGCGTCTCGCTGTGGTGGACCTTGCCGCCGGGGAATTCCCAATGGCCCGCGAGGTGCGTGCCGTCGGGCCTGAGCG
>JAYWEJ010000296.1:0-7170 GCA_043779345.1 Acidimicrobiia bacterium
GAAGGCGACGTCGTTGACGTGCTGCTCGAGCGCACCGAAGACCGTGAAGGCCACATCGTCCTCTCGCGCGAGAAGGCCGAGAAGATGAAGATTTGGGACGAGGTCGAGCGCGCCTTCCAGGAGCGGAAGGTCGTCATCGGCCGCGTCGTCGAGCGGATCAAGGGCGGTCTCGCGGTGGACATCGGCGTCCGCGCGTTCCTGCCCGGCAGCCAGATCGACGTGCGTCCGGTGCGCAACCTCGACGCCCTCAAGGGCCAAGAGCTGCGCATGCGCGTCATCAAGGTCAACAAGAAGCGCGGCAACATCGTCCTGTCGCGCAAGGTGCTCCTCGAAGAGGAGAACGCCGAGAAGAAGAAGTCCACGCTCGAGACGCTCGCCGAGGGCAAGGTCCTTCGCGGCGTCGTCAAGAACATCACCGACTACGGCGCCTTCATCGATCTGGGCGGCATCGACGGCCTGCTCCACATCACGGACATGTCGTGGGGCCGCGTCGGCCATCCGTCGGAGCTGTTCAAGGTCAACGACGAGATCGACGTGGCGGTGCTCAAGTACGACCAGGCCACCGAGCGCGTCTCGCTCGGCCACAAGCAGTTGATGGCCGATCCGTGGACGACGGTGATGGATCGCTTCCCCGCGGGCGTGCGCGTCAGCGGCAAGGTGGTCAGCCTGACCGACTACGGCGCCTTCATCGAGCTCGAGCCGGGCGTCGAGGGCCTGATCCACGTCAGCGAGATGTCGTGGAGCAAGCGCGTCAAGCACCCGTCGAAGATCCTCAACGTCGGCGACAGCGTCGAAGCCCAGGTGCTCGGCGTCGATCCGGCGGCGCGCCGCATTTCGCTCGGCCTCAAGCAGGTCGAGAGCAATCCGTGGCACGAGCTGGCGGAGAAGTATCCGGTCGGCACGCGCATCAAGGGTAAGGTCCGCAACCTGACCGAGTTCGGCGCGTTCGTCGAGGTCGAGGACGACATCGACGGCCTGATCCACATCTCCGACATGTCGTGGAGCAAGCGCGTCAAGCACCCGAGCGAAGTCCTGAAGAAGGGCGACGTGGTCGAGGCGATGGTGCTCAGCATCGACGCCGAGAACCAGCGCCTGTCACTGGGGCTGAAGCAGCTTGCGACCGATATCTGGGAAGACTTCTTCTCGCGGCACAAGGCCGGTGACAACATCGAGGGCAAGGTGGTCCGGATGACCAACTTCGGCGCCTTCGTGGAGCTGGACGAAGGCATCGAGGGGTTGATCCACGTCAGCGAGTTCGACGATTCGCAGGGCGGGGAGAAGATCGATCTCGAGGTCGAGAAGAGCTACCAGATGAAGATCATCAAGCTCAGCCCGGCGGAGCGGAAGATCGGCCTGAGCATCCGTGCGCTCAAGAGCGCCGAGTTCCGGACCGACTGGGACTCGTACGCGTCTTCACAGGGTGAGGGCGGCGCGACGCTGGGCGATCACCTGAAGCACAAGTAGTAGGTCCATAGGCCAGTTGGCCTATAGGCCCATAGGCCGTTACATATGACGAAGGCGGAACTGGTCGAAGAAGTCTCGCGCGTATCGGACCTCACGAAGAAACACTCCGAGGTCATCGTCGACACCGTGTTCGAGAGCATCATCAATGCCCTCAAGCGCGGCGAGAAGATCGAGCTGCGCGGGTTCGGAAGCTTCCGTCTTCGTAAACGCGAGCCCCGCAAGGGCCGCAATCCGAAGACCGGCGACAAGGTGGACGTGCCGCCAAAGCGCGTCCCCTATTTCAAGCCGGGCAAGGAATTGAAGGACCTGATCAACAAGGACACGGGCGAGCCGATCGACGGTTCGCCGACTCCCGCCTCCGAGGCGCCCGCCAACGGATAGAATTTGGTCGCCTTGGCGACACGCCTACGTGACGAGGTCCGAAGAAACCCCAGGCTGCGTGTTCTGCATCGCCCGCACCATCGGTGAGGGGCGGCAGCTGATCGTCCACGACGGCACGCTCGCCTACGTCATCCTCAACAAGTTTCCCTATAACGCCGGCCACTTGATGGTGGTGCCGCATCGCCACGTCGCGCACCTCGCGGCGCTCGAGGACGCCGAGCTGAGCGAGATGGCCAAGCTGACGCAGCTCTGCGAGCGCGTCTTGACGGAGGCGTACTCGCCGCAGGGGATCAACGTCGGGATGAATCTCGGACGTCCCGCCGGCGCGGGGATCGTCGATCACCTGCACGTCCACCTCGTCCCGAGGTGGAATGGCGACACCAACTTCATGACCGTCGTCGGGGAAGTCAGGGTTCTTCCGGAAGAGTTGCCAATTACTGCTGAGCGACTTCGTCCTATTTTCGAAAAGCTCTCGCAGTAGCGGTGGACAGGGTGCAGTGCGCCGGCACGCCGATATAATTGGTAATCATGTCGGCGCGCGAGGTGGCTGTCGGGATAGTCGTGCTGGCGTTGTGCGCCTGCGGCGAGAATCGCCAGCCAACAGCTCCAACTCCGACGGTGGTGCCGCCGCCGCCCGTATCACCGACGGCGCCGTCTCCTCCGGGACGCGTGCAGGGAATCGTTCTCGATTTTCAGTCAGCGAAACCCATCCCGGGTGCGGTCGTAGGCTTTGCCACCGGACGGGGCGTCGGCGGCGTTCTGCTTGGGATGACGGAAACATCGGTCACCGACGCCTCTGGCCGCTATTCGTTACTTGAACCGGCAGCGAGGTCCCAGCGCTACCTATTCGTCGTCAACAACGAATCGGTCGGCAGCGGATATCCGCGAGCAACGAACTATCGCGCGGACGTCGCCGTGGACAGGGGCAAGTGCATCGCGCGTTATGGGATGGTGCTCGACAGCAGAACGTATGCGCCAATCGTCGGCGCCACCGCTCGGAATCTGAGCAATCAGGTGCGCGCGACGACTGATAAGGATGGCTGGTATCACATCGATTGGGGCTGTGGGGTCGGCTATTCTGGTTTCAATACGACCTGGCACGTCATGTCTCATCCCGACTACAACTCGAGCAACTTCGCTTCCGGCCGTGGCATCGAGGGCGCCTATCGAGAAGACGTGCTGCTGACGCCGAGGTAGAGCGAACCGGCAGTCTGGCGCTGCGACCTGGAATATAATCGGAGATTATTGCCACCCCCAGAGTGGCTTATTCCGCGATGACCTTCGACCTTACCCCCGAACAGCAGGCGCTCGCGGCAAAGGCACGCGATGCTGCCGCATCGATCGGCGAATCCGTCGCGAGCGCGATCGACTCCCTGGGCTCAATCGCCGACGACGTTTCGAAGTCTCTCAAGGCGCAGTCACTGACGGCCCTCTTCAAAGAGAGCGCGGTCAATGCCGCGATCGTGATCGAGGAGCTCGCGACCGTGAGCGCCGGTCTCGGCGCTCATGTCGGTTTCGCGGCGGCAGTTGACGGCGGACACAGCACCGTCATGCCGCAAGCGCTGGCAGGCTTACGGAGCAGCGAGATTCCGCTCGCGCGCGTCGAGCAAGCCGGCGGCCACGTGAAAGCGCGCGGCCACCTGGTCGCCGCGGCGGTGGCCCTCGGCATCGGCCGAGCGGCAATTGCACATGCGATTGCGTCGATGAAGAAGGCCGGCGTCAAACCGGGGCCCGACGAGCTCGCGCCACACTGGACCTTTGCCGACGGCGCGACCGAGGTCGCGGCCGCAAGACTTCTTACTTATGATGCGGCGCAGTTGCTGGATCGGAATCAATCGGCCGACGACGCAGTCGGGCGGGCGCACCTGTTTGCGGCCAACGCAGCGCAGCGCGCCGTTGATGCGGCGATTCGTATTGAAGGTTCCACTGGCTATCTCAAAGGAGGGCTCCTGGAGCGCCTCTCTCGCGACGCGCGAACGCTGCAAGTCATCCTTCGCAGTTAGACCTCGCCGCGGTCGAGCGCTTTGCCGGCGCAGGCGGGTCTGAAGACCCGCCTCTACGAGAGAATGCCTTTCGCGATCGTCATCAGCTGCATGTTGGTCGTGCCTTCGTAGATCTGGCCGATCTTCGCGTCGCGATACAGCTTTTCGACCGCGTATTCCTTCACGAAGCCGTTGCCGCCGTGCAGGTTGATCGCCATCGACGCGACGCGCTCGGCGACTTCGGATGAATAGACCTTGCACATCGCCGCTTCGGTCAGGAACGGCAGGCCGGCGTCGCGCAGACGGGCGCAGTTGTAGACGAGCAGCCGCGTGACCTCGACGTCGGTGGCCATCCGCGCGATCTGGAACTGCACGCCCTGGAACTCGGCGATCGGCTTGCCGAACTGCTTGCGCTCCTTGATGTACCTGACGGTGTGATCGAGCGCACCCTGGGCAAGGCCCAGCATCTGCGCGCCGATGCCGATGCGGCCCTCGTTGAGCGTTTCGATCGCGACCTTGTAGCCCTTGCCGACCTGGCCGAGGATCTGCGACTTCGGGACGACGCAGTCTTCGAAGATCAACTCGCAGGTGCTGCTGGCGCGGATGCCGAGCTTGTCTTCCTTTTTGCCGACCGAGAACCCCGGTGTACCGCGATCGACGATGAACGCCGTGATGCCGCGGTAGCCGGCGTCGGGATTGAGGTTCGCGAACACGATGAACATGTCCGCTTCATTGCCGTTGGTGATCCAGAGCTTGCGGCCGTCGATCGCGAAGCCGTCGCCCCGCTCGGTGGCGCGCGTCGCCAGCCCGAACGCATCGCTGCCGGAGCCCGCCTCGGACAGGCAGTAGGCGCCGATCAGGCTGGTCGTGAATTTCGGCAGGTACTTCCGCTTGATGTCGTCGGTGCCCCACTTCATCACGGCGTTGATCACTAGCGTGTTCTGCACGTCGACGAGCACGCCGATCGACGGGTCGACGCGCGACAGCGACTCGACGGCGAGCACCGAATGGAAGAAGGTGCCGGCGGCGCCGCCGAAGCTTTCCGGCACTTCGACGCTCATCACGCCGAGTTCGAACAGCTTCTTGATCAGCTCTGGCGAAAACTTCGCGTGCTCGTCCATTTCGCGGGCGAGCGGACGGATCTCCCGGTCCGCGAATTCGTACACGCTGTCGCGAAAAATCGCTTCGTCTTCGGCGAGCCGCGTCAGCGCTGGCATCGCGGCGATTGTCTGACTCATCTAGGAAATCCTTGTCGCCCAAATGTTATCATCGACATGACGAGCATGCGCATCACCTACAGCCGCGCGTTTCTAATCGCGTCCGTTGTGGTCCTCACCGGACTCGCCGGCGTGCGCGCGTCCGCGGACAAGCAGGACAAGCCGGCGCCCGCTCCGGCCGCGCAGCAGCCAGCTCAACCCCCGGCATCGCCCGATCAGCAGCCGATCTTCCGCGCCGGCATCAACACCGTGCGCGTCGATGTCATCGTCACGGATCGGCAGGGCAATCCGGTGACCGATCTCAAGATCGAGGATTTCGAGATCCAGGAAGACGGCAAGCCGCAGAAGGCCGAGACCTTCCGCCTGGTCAAGATCGACGCGACCACGCAGCCGTCGTACACGCAGCGCACGATCCGCACGCGCAACGACGAAGAGACCGCGGCGGCCGACGAGAACTCGCGGGTCTTCGCATTTTTCCTGGACGACTATCACGTGCTGCGCGAGAGCAGCATGTCGATGCGGAAGCCGGTGATCGACTTCATCGCCAACCAGCTGGCGCCGAGCGATCTGGCCACCGTGATGTATCCGCTGACGCCGGTCGATGCGGCGGTGCTGACGCGCAACCACCAGGGCATCATCAACGCCGTCGAGAAGTTCGAGGGCCGCAAGTACCGCTACGAGCCGGTCAACGCCGTCGAGAACAACTACGTCCACCGCCTCACGCCCGACGCCATCGAGATGATTCGCCGGCAGGTGACGTTCGGCGCGATTCGCGGTCTCTGCACCAAGCTCGGCTCGTTGCGCGAGGGCCGCAAGTCGCTGATCCTCCTCAGCGAGGGGTTCAACGCGACGCTGCCGCCGCAAATGCGCAGCAACCTCCCCGGCGGCGTCGCCGGCGTCTCGGGTGTCGGCGGCGGCGCCCGGAGCGATCCGTTTGCCGGCGACAACAACCTGATGGAGGAGCGGGTCCAGTTTTCAGCCGCCATGGACATGCAGCGCGAGCTGCAGGATGTCTGGGACGCGTGCAACCGCAACAACACCGCGATCTACGCGGTCGATCCGCGCGGACTGGCGGTCGGCGCGTTCGACATTTCCACGAACGTCTCGATGAGCACGAGCCAGTCGTATCTCAACGCCTCGCTCGACACGCTGCGGTCGCTCGCGGAGAATACCGACGGCCGCGCCATCGTCAACCGCAACGACCTCGCCGCCGGCATGAAGCAGATCATCCGCGACGCCAGCGCCTATTACCTGGTCGGCTACAACTCGACGCTGGCGCCCACGGACGGCAAGTTCCACTCGATCAGGGTCCGCGTCAAGCGGCCTGGTGTGCAGGTGCGGCACCGTCACGGGTATTGGGCCTACAACGCCGAGGACGTCAAGCGCGCGGTCTCCGGACCGAGGCCCGGCCCGCCTGCCGAGGTCACCAGGGCGCTGGCGACGCTGGCGCCCATGACCAACCGCCGCTACATCCGCACCTGGATTGGCAACGACAAGGGCCAGGACGGCATGACGCGCGTCACGCTGCTGTGGGAGCCGTTGCCGCCGACGCCGGGCGTCAAGCGTGACGAGCCGCGGCGCGTCACGGTGCTCGCGACCAGCGCATCAGGGGACATCGTGTATCGCGGCCGCGTCCCTGCGGAACTGTCGACGCCGGGCAATGGCGGCATCGTGCGGTTCCAGGTTCCGCCCGGCAAGATCGATTTGCGTCTCACCATCGAAGGTGACGGCACCGGCACCCTCGACACCGAGGATCGCGATCTCGTCGTCCCCGATCTGTCGTCGCCCGACGTGATTCTCAGCACGCCGAAAGTGTGGTTCGCGCGCAACGCGCGCGAGTTCACGTCGCTGACGTCGGGCGCGCCGCCCGCGCCGACGGCGGCGCGCGAGTTCCGCCGCACCGATCGGTTGTTGATTCGTCTGGATGCGTACGCGCCCGCGAGCGCGCCCACCACGGTGACCGCGCAGCTGCTGAATCAGCAGGGCACGAAGATGGTCGATGTTCCGGTCACGGCGCCAACCGACGGCAGTCAGACCTATTCGCTCGATTTCCAGCTGGCGAGCCTCGCGCCAGGGCAGTATCTGCTGGAGATCACCGGAGCCAGCGAAGGCCAGAAGCCCGTCTC
>JAYWEJ010000297.1:0-7158 GCA_043779345.1 Acidimicrobiia bacterium
TTCGCGGCGGCATCCGCGCGGAAGGCGCCGATCTGGATGGTGATGAAGTGCGGCGCGGCGCCCTGCGGCTGGACGTCGGCCGTCAACTTGCCCTGGAACATCGGCCGCGAGAAGGTCGGCGCGGCCGCTTGCCCTGAGCTTGTCGAAGGGCCCTTGACGCCGATCACGTCGGTGACGAGCGCGCGATCCATCCGCGTCGCCAGCGTCGGCGAAAAGTCGCGGGTCTGATAGGTGTGCGGCATCATCACGACGGCCGGCGCGGCTTGCGTGACGACCTGTTGCAGCGCCTGCACGAACGCATCGGGCGTGTAGTGCGCCAGCGCCGCGTGATCGATGGCGATGACCTCGCCGTACTGCGCGAGCTCTGCGGCCACCGCCGCCACGTTCTGGCCGGCCACGGCAATTTTGAGCGGCCCGGAGTTACCTGCCAGCTGCTGCGCCGCCGCGATCGTCTCGAGGCTGGCGCGATTGAGCTTGCCGTCCTTTTGTTCCGCGATGACGAGGATCATAGGACGCGCGCCTCTTCGCGAAGCCGCTTGACCAGTTCCTTCGCGGCTTCAGCGGCCGAGCCGGTGATCATGACGGTCTGCTTGGACTTCTGCGGCGCGTAGAGCGCCGTGATCTTCTGCCGGGCGCCGGCGCCGGCGGGCGCGGCGACCTTGGCAATCTCTTTCTTCTTCGCGGCCATGATGCCCTTCAGCGTCGCGTAGCGAAGCTGGTTGATGCCGCTCTGAATCGTCAACAACGCCGGTAACGGCATCGTCACGTACTGGAACCAGCCGCCTTCGAGCTCGCGCTTGACGCGCAACGACTGGCCATCGACGTTCACTTCCATGATGATCGTCGAATGCGGAATCGACAGCTTTTCGGCAAGCACCGGACCGAACTGCGCGTGGCCCTGATCGTCGCTCTGCAGGCCGGTGAGGATCAGATCGAACTTCTGCTCCGCCATCGCCGCGGTGAGCGCGGCCGCGGCCGTAAAGGCATCCGCCGCCGCCAGTGAATCGTCTTCGACATGCAGCGCGCGATCGGCGCCGCGGGCGAGGGCCTCGCGGATCACCTGCTGGACGCGCGCCGGCCCCGCCGAGCAGACCACCACCTCGCCGCCATGCTTCTCGCGAAGGCGCAACGACTCCTCGAGCGCATAGGCGTCGGGTTCGTTCATTTCGTAGCTGACGTCCTGGTCGCGAATCCAGGTCTTGTCGTCATTGAGGCGGGGCTGCCACTCGCGCGTCGGCACCTGCTTAATACAGACTGCAATCTTCATGTTGTGTGGGCTTGCGGTCTTGCGGACTTGCGGGCTTGGCAAGCCCGTAGCCCGTAAGCCCGTTGGCCCTTATCCTTCGTATCTCTTAAACAGTAATGCGCCGTTGGTGCCGCCAAAGCCGAACGAATTCGACAACGCATAGTCGATCTTCATCTTGCGCGCCTGGTTCGGCACGTAGTCGAGATCGCAGCCCTCATCGGGCGTGTCCAGGTTGATCGTCGGCGCCACCATCTGGTGCCTGACCGACAGCGCGACGATGCCGGCTTCGAGGCCGCCGGCCGCGCCCAGCAGGTGACCGGTCATCGACTTGGTCGACGACACCGCGAGCTTGCGGGCGTGCTCGCCGAAGGTGCGCTTGATCGCGGTGGACTCGATGCGATCGTTGTGCGGTGTCGAGGTGCCGTGCGCGTTGATGTAGTCGATCTGATCGGGGCGCAGGCCGGCGGAGTCGATCGCCGCCCGCATCACGCGCACCGCGCCGTCACCGTCTTCGACCGGCGCCGTCATATGGTAGGCATCGCCCGACATGCCGTAGCCGACGATCTCGGCATAGATCGAGGCGCCGCGGCGCTTCGCCATCTCGAGCTCTTCGAGGATCAGCATGCCCGAGCCTTCGCCGAGCACGAAGCCGTCGCGATCCTTGTCGAACGGGCGGCTGGCGCGCGTCGGATCGTCGTTGCGCTGCGACAGCGCGCGCAAGGCGGCGAAGCCGCCGACGCCCATCGGGCAGACCGCCGCTTCGGCGCCGCCGGTGATCATCGCGTCCGCCGCGCCGCGCTTGATGATTTCGTAGGAATCGCCGATCGCATGCGCCGAGGCGGTGCAGGCGGTGCAGGTGGCGAGGTTCGGGCCCTTGGCGCCGAAGCGAATCGAGACCTGGCCGGCCGCGAGGTTAATGATCGACGAGGGAATGAAGAAGGGCGAGATCTTGCGCGGCCCGCCTGCGAGGTAGGCGCTGTGCTGCTCCTCGATGGTCGTGAACCCGCCGATGCCCGAGCCGATGAAGACGCCGATGCGCGGCGCCAGCGCCGCGTCCACCGTCAGCTTCGCATCGTCCATCGCATACTGCGACGCCGCGACGGCGAACTGAATGAAGACGTCCATCTTCTTCAGTTCCTTCTTTTCGATGAACTGCAGCGGGTCGAAGTTCTTGACCTCGCCCGCAAACCGTGTCGAAAAGGCCGCCGCGTTGAAATGCGTAATCGGACCGATGCCGCTGGTGCCCGCACACAGCGCATCCCAGTTCGCCTGAGTGCCCATGCCGACCGGCGAGACCAAACCCACGCCGGTCACGACGACTCGCCTGCTCATTTGCTTGTCCCGACGCAGCCCCGAGGGGGCGAAGTCGGACCTCCGGAGTCCAACCCCGTTACTTCTTCTTGGCGTGCGATTCGATGTAGTCGACCGCTTCCTTGACGCGCGTGATCTTCTCCGCTTCCTCGTCGGGAATCTCGATGCCGAACTCTTCTTCGAACGCCATCACCAGTTCGACGGTGTCGAGCGAGTCCGCGCCCAGGTCGTCGACGAACGACGCATCCGGAGTCACTTCCTCCTCATCGACGCCCAACTGCTCCACGATAATGCTCTTCACCTTGTCGGCAACCGCCATGTGTCCCTCTCCCTACATGTACATCCCGCCGTTGACGGCGAGAACCTGACCAGTAATATACGACGCCTCATCGGAGGCCAGAAAACTTACAGCCGCCGCAATGTCCGCCGGCGTGCCCATGCGCCCCAGCGGAATCTGCGCGGACCAGTCGGTCTTGGCGTCCTCGGTGATCGCCCTGGTCATGTCGGTGTCGACCAACCCCGGCGCGACGACGTTCACCGTGACCTGGCGTGACGCCACTTCGCGCGCCAGCGCCTTGCAGAACCCGATCAACCCGGCCTTGGACGCGGCGTAGTTCGCCTGTCCGGCATTGCCCATCTGCCCGACCACAGAGCTGATCGCGATGATGCGGCCCGAACGCTGCCGGATCATCGGCTTGAGCGCCGCCTGGCAGAGCGTAAACGCGGCCGTGAGATTGGTGGCAATGACGTCGTCCCAGTCGGCGCGCTTCATGCGCAGCATCAACTGATCGCGTGTGATGCCGGCGTTGCTGACGAGGATATCGAGCTTGCCGTACTTTTCGAGCACCGACTTGATGAGGCCGTCGACCGCCGCCGCGTCGGTGACATCGGCGCTGACCGCTTCGGCCGTGCCGCCGGCGGCGCCAATCGCCATGGCGGTCGCCTCGGCATTGGTGCCGCGCGCGACGCAGACGACCGTGGCTCCGGCCGACGCCAGCCGCTCCGCGATGGCGCGGCCGATCCCGCGTGACGCGCCCGTCACGATCGCTATCTTGCCGTCAAAGGGGGTCAGGAGAGGGCCTCGATCGCCGCCAGGTCACCGGGACCTTCGACGTTCTGAATGGTGGCTCCGGACGCGATGCGCTTGATCATCCCACTCAATGCTTTGCCCGGACCTACTTCAACATATCGGGTGACGCCCTCGGACGCAAGGCGTTGTACGACGGCTTCCCACCGCACCGGTGAGGCGATCTGCTTGATCAGGGCGTCGATCGACGCCGCCGCCGTGCGCTTGGGTTCGGCGTCGACGTTGGCAATCACCGGGACGCGCGGATCGTTCGTCGGCACCGCATGCAGCTCAGGCATGAGGCGGACTGCGGCGGGCTTCATCAGCGCGCAGTGAAAGGGCGCGCTCACGGTCAGCGGAATCGCGCGTTTCGCGCCCAGCGCCCTGGCGCGCTCGCTCGCCCGCGCCACCGCCGCCGCCGTGCCAGCGATCACAATCTGGCCGGCGCCATTGAGGTTGGCGGCGCTCACCACCTCGCCTTGCGCAGCTTCCTCGCACGCCTGGTTGACGCCCGCTTCATCGAGCCCGATGATCGCGGCCATCGCCCCGACGCCGACGGGAACGGCTTCCTGCATGTAGCGGCCGCGATTCCTCACCAACCGCACCGCATCGGCAAACTGCAGCGTGCCCGCCGCGACGTGCGCCGAATACTCGCCGAGGCTATGCCCGGCCACGAATGACGGCGTCAGCCCCTTCTGGCCAAGCAGCCGGCACACTGCCACGCTCACGGTCAGGATCGCGGGCTGCGTGTTCTCGGTGAGCGTCAACACATCCATCGGGCCGTTGAAGATCAAATCGCTGAGCGGCTCGCCCAACGCCGCGTCGGCCTCGGCGAACGTCTGCGCGCAAATCTCGAACTGATCGGCGAGGGCCTTGCCCATGCCGACCGCTTGCGCACCCTGTCCCGGGAACACGAACGCGATCACGATGCCTTCACCGCGAATGCGCTCATCTCGGTTCTAAGACGATCCATCATCTGGTTGTTCGCCATGCGCGACGCCATCGCCACGGCGTTACGCACGGCCTTCACCGAAGAGCGGCCGTGGCCGACAATGCAGAGGCCGGCGACGCCGAGCAGCGGCGCCCCGCCGAACTCGGAGTAATCGACGCGTTTCCTGAACCGCCGGAACGCCCGCCGCGACAGCAGGTAGCCGACCTGGCTCGAAAACGTGCTCTGCAGCTCCTCGCCGAGAAGCTCCTCGACCATCTCGACGAGCCCTTCGCTCAACTTCAAGGCGACGTTGCCGGTGAATCCGTCGCACACCACCACGTCGGCGTCGCCCGAAAAAATGCCCCGGGCTTCAACGTTCCCGACGAACGCCAGCGCCGAGGCCTTCAACAGCTGGTGCGCGTCGCGCGTCAGCTCGTTGCCCTTCGTTTCTTCCTCGCCGATCGACAGCAGCCCGACGCGCGGCCGTTCGACGCCGAGCCCGACCCGCGCGTAGATCGCGCCCATGTGCGCGAACTGCACGAGATGCTGCGGCTTGCACTCCACGGTCGCCCCCGCATCGAGGAGGACCGCCGCGCCCTGCCTGGTCGGCACCGTCGCCGCGAGCGCCGGGCGATCGACGCCCGGCAACATCCCGAATGCGGCGTGCGCCGCGACCACGCTCGCCCCGGTATGACCGGCGCTGAACAGCGCCGCCGCATGGCCGGCCGCGACGTGTTCGGCCGCCACCCGAATCGACGCGCGCGGCTTCTTGCGCAGCGCCTTCGCCGGCGACTCGAGCATTTCGATCACGTCGGGCGCGTCGATGACGCGCACGTCGAGATCACCTGCGTCGGGATGGCGCGCCAGTTCGGCGCGAATCAGATCCTCGCGGCCAATCAGATCGATGCCGAGCCCGAGGTTGCGGGCCGCGGCCACGGCACCATCAACGGGATGGGCCGGCGCATGATCGCCGCCCATCACATCAACGGCGATTCGCATAAGAGATCGCTACCGACCAACGCTCCAGCGGCCGCGACAACGGAGCGGCCGGCAGGTCCGTTTAATCTTCGTTGACGGGACGCACTTGGCGAGCGCGGTAGTAGCCGCAGTACGCGCACACGCGGTGCGCGGCCTTCGGCTCGGCGCACTGCGGGCACAGGCCGGGTGTCGCGGCCTTCAGCGCGTCATGCGTGCGGCGCTTGCGGCCGCGGGTCTTGGAATGTCTGCGTTTTGGATTAGGCATCGTCGTTTCGCTTCAGTAACGTCTTTAAACCAGCCATCCGGGGGTCCTCCCACTGCGGATTGCAATCGCAGGGAGCAGTGTTCCGGTTGGTTCCGCATTGCGGGCAGATTCCCTTGCAGCCGTCGAAGCACAGCGGCTTCATCGGCATCGCCAGGTAAAACTGTTCCCGCAGCAGTTCGTTCAGGTCGATCTGCTCGTCTCGATAAAACGTCAACGAGACGTCGTCGTCTTCGACCTCAATCTCTTCATCGTCTCTGTCGGTTTCCGGTTCCACCGCTCCGGCGGGCAGGAACCGCAAATCGAACTCACGATCGACCGGCAACTTATACGGCTCGAGACAACGGCTGCAGGTCAGCTCGAGCTCGGTCGTCACGGTGCCTACCAGCCGGAAGCGATCCTGATCCTTATGGATCATCATCCGCAGGTCTACCGGGGCCGTCACGCGATAGTCCTCGTCCCCAGCCGCAAGATCTGCCGGTGGAAAGACCTTTTGGAACTCGGTCTCCGGCTGACGGAATTGGGGTAACTCGAGACGCATCGCTATTTCTCTGGCGGCACTTCGTGCCGATCTATCTGCTATTTCGTCGCCAGACCAGACTTTTAAGTATACCACCCCGCTAACCTGGAGGGCTCGATGAAACGCTATGTGCTGCTGGGTCTGCTGGTTACAACCATCACCACGTCCGCGCAGGTGGCCAGACTACAGCTAACGGGCTGAGAGTACAAGGGTTTAGGGTCTTGCTGAAACACTCCCTGAACGGGGCACGGTCCGAGAGGGCCAAGGGCGGTATGATGGCGCGCTGTGACCTGCATTCGCGAGTGGCGGGTCGCACCACCAAAGGGGAGGGACGCAGCGATGACAAACCAAATAATCCCGATCACAGCCGTGGTTCTGGCACTCAACGGCCTGATGGGTTGCAGCGGCGGTCTGTCACAACTACCCGCAGCCCCCACAGTTGCGTCCGTTCCATCGATCTCGGCCACCGGCGGGCAGGAGCGTTGGAATCTGACTCGAACATTCACAGGTCACACTGGGTCGGAGGGATGCACTCTAGCGCTCGACGCAATCGGCCGAGCGGCATCCGACTCGGTGTTGCTTGTGCAGCGTTCGGGCGCGTCCATGCGCTTGTTTACTGCTGATCACAACAACTACGTAGGGCTGTTAGCGGGCAATGAGTTTCTGGCAACCGAAAATGAATCTGGCTCGACGTTGGAATGTGGTGATGCGCGTATTCCCTTCCGCACCGAAGCGCGCGTTTCGGGACTGTTTTTATCAGACGGTCGTTCGCTTGTCGGCAAAGAAACAAGCGTCTTTCTTCTTGAGTCGGGAAAGACGATCACTCGCAACTGGGACTGGCGGG
>JAYWEJ010000298.1:0-7098 GCA_043779345.1 Acidimicrobiia bacterium
CACCGTGCGCGTGCCGAAGGAATTCGGCACCAAAGAGCTCACGTGGACGTTGACCGCCAACGGCAAGACCGAGCGCGCCTACGGGTCGCTCAAGTGCGACTACCAGATCGATCCGCAGGTGATCTCCACCGAGGTTGGCGGCGACTTCGGCAGCCTGCGCGACGAGCTGCGCTCGAACCTCCCGCCGGAGCTGTCGGTCGCGGAAACCAAGCGGAGCGTGAAGATCGGCGAGCCGGTGTCGCTGGTGGCGGTCGCGAAGGATCCGGACAACATTCCCGCGCGGCGGGGCGCCGCCAAGCCGCTGCCGGAGGGACAGACCCCGACCATCTCCGCGGCGGCGTTGTATCGCCCGCCGCAGTCGATCGTGGCGCAGAGCGGACCGGGATTGCGTTTCTCGTGGACCGTCTATCGCGGCAACGCGGCGGCGGTGTCGTTCACGCCGGATCAAATGAAGACCTGGACGGACACGCGCGCGTATGCCAACTCGCCGTGGTCGCCGCCGTGGACCATCCCGCTGCCGCCGGCGGACAACAAGTGGCAGACGCAGGTGACGTTCCGCGAGCCGGGCACCTACGTGCTCCGCGGTGTCGCGAGCGACGGCTCGCTCTTCACCTACGAGAACGTGACCGTGATTGTGACCAAGTAGTCGTGCGTAGAGGCGGGACTATAGTCCCGCCTAGGCCTTCTGGGGTTCAAACCATCCAATCGTGCGGTTCGACGGCGTCAGGTATTTCACGGCCGCCGCCTGCACCTGCTCGATCGTCACGGCGTCGAGGCGAGTGCGCAGCATGTTGTACGCCGGCCACGTCGAGATCGTTTCGAAATAGCCAATCTGATGCGCGATGTCGGTGACGCTGTCGCCGTCGTAAACGAACCGCGCCCGCAGCTGCGCATGCACCTTCTTCAATTCCTCCGGCGTGATGCCGTCGGTGCGCAGGCGGTCGATTTCATGCAGCACGGCCTCTTCGACCGCTGACAGCGTCTGCCCTTCCGCAACACCCGCGTAGATGCCGTAGAGATAGGGGTGCTGCGTCGGCATCAGCTGCCCGGTAACGCTCGACGCCAGCCCCTTGTCGACCAGCGCCCGATACAGGCGGGCGCTCCGCTGCGGGCGCGAGACCCCGCCACCGGACCAGATGTTGAGGCCGGCGGCGCCGTTCAGGACGGCGTCGGCGATCAGCAGCGGGAAGAACGATTCGTCATCGAACGCGGGCGCGTGAAACGCCGCCTTCCAGTAGCCCGTCGTCCCCGGCTTGCGCAGCACCAGCCGGCGCTCGGCCTGTTGCTCGGGCTCGACCTGCTTGACGCGTGCCGGCGCCGACCCGGAGGCGATCTTGCCGAAATGCTTCTCGACATTCTTCAGCGCGGCGTCGGTATCGACGTCGCCGACGATCACCAGCGTCGCGTTCGACGGCACGTAGTAGCGGCGGTAGTGGCCGTAGAGATCGTCGCGCGTCATGGTCTGGAGATCGGTCAGCCAGCCGATTGTCGGGTGGTGATACGGATGCACCTTGAACGCGGTGGCGTTGACCTCGATGTCGAGCAGGTGGTCGGGCTCGTTCTCGCCGCCCTGCAGCTCGGAGATGATCACGGTGCGCTCCGACTCGCAGTCGGCGGCGTCGTAGAGGCAGCCGTCCATGCGCTCGGCCTCGATGAACAGCATGCGATCGAGCGCGTCCTTCGTCGCCGTCTCGAGGTACGTCGTCTGATCGATCCAGGTGTAGCCGTTCCAGCTGCCCCCGAATTTTTCAATGACGCCCTTGACCTGGTCGCGCGGGATGTTGCGCGTGCCCTTGAAGTTCATGTGCTCGCACCAATGCGAGACGCCGGTGACGCCCGGGCCCTCGTCCTTCGACCCGACCCGATACCAGCACCACACCGACGCCAGCGGCGCCGTGTGGACTTCCTGAATCAAGACCTTGAGCCCGTTGTCGAGGACCGTCTCCCGAACCATCTCCACCTCTGTTGCTCCACAGTACAATAGATGGACTGTCATGGCGGATTGGAAAGAGACCTGCAACCTGCCGCGTACCGCCTTCTCCATGAAGGCGAACCTGCAGACCACCGAGCCGGAAACCGTGGCCCGCTGGGACGCGATGGACCTGTACGGCAAGATTCGCGGCGCCCGCCAGGGCGCGCCGAAGTACCTGCTGCACGATGGCCCGCCGTACGCCAACGGCGAGATCCACATGGGTCACGCGCTCAACAAGATTCTCAAGGACCTCGTCGTCAAGTCGCACAACATGCTCGGCTTCGATGCGCCCTACATCCCGGGCTGGGACTGTCACGGCCTGCCGATCGAGCTGAAGGTCGATCGCGAGCTCGGCCCGAAGAAGAAGGAGCTGAGCACGGCGGACTTCCGGCGCGCCTGCCGCGATTATGCGGAGAAGTACGTGGACATCCAGCGCAAGGACTTCAAGCGCCTGGGCATCATCGGCACGTGGGATGACCCGTACAAGACGCTGAAGTTCGAATACCAGGCCGCGATCGTGCGGGCGCTCGGCAAATTCGTCGAGCAGGACATGGTCTACAAGGGCAAGAAGCCCGTGCACTGGTGCACGCACTGCCGGACCGCGCTCGCCGAAGCGGAAGTCGAGTACGAGCCGCACACCTCGCCCTCGATCTACGTCGAGTTCCCGCTGAGCGACGAGAGCAAGGGCGAGCTCGCGAAACGTGTGCCCGCACTCGCCGGCAAGGACGCCTCGGTCCTCATCTGGACGACGACGCCGTGGACGATCCCGTCGAACATGGGCATCGCGTTCCATCCGGATTTTCTCTACGGCGCCTACGACGTCGACGGCAAGGCCGTGATCGTCGCCACGGATCTCGCCGAAGCCGTCGGCAACAAGACCGGCAAGGCGTTCGACATGCCGCTGGCCACGTTCGACGGCAAGGCGATGGAACGGCTGGTGTTCCGCCATCCGCTCTACGCGCGCGATTCGCTCGGCGTCATCGCCGATTACGTCACGCTCGAAGCCGGCACCGGCGCGGTCCACACCGCCCCGGGCCACGGCGCCGACGACTACAAGACCGGCGTGCGCTACGGCCTGGAGATCTATGCGCCGCTCGATCCGGGCGGCCACTTCAACGAGTCGGTCGAGATGTTCGCGGGCCTCAAGGTCACCGACGCCAACCCGAAGATCGAAGCCGCCTTGAAGGAGCGGGGCTTCCTCTGGCATCGCCAGGACTACGACCACTCCTATCCGCACTGCTGGCGCTGCCACAACCCGGTGATCTTCCTCGCCACCTCGCAGTGGTTCATCGCGATGGACGCGCAGCGCCTGCGCGAGCGCGCGCTGCAGTCGATCCGCGATACGCGCTGGATCCCGTCGTGGGGCCAGGCGCGCATCGAAGGCATGATCGCGAACCGCCCCGACTGGTGCATCTCGCGCCAACGCGTCTGGGGCGTGCCGATCCCGGCGATGGACTGCGCGAAGTGCGGCACGCCGGTTCTGACCAAGGCGCTCGTCGACAAGGCGGCAGCGGTGTTCGACGTCTACGGCGCCGACGCCTGGTACGAGCGCCCGGTCCAGGAGTTCGTCCCCGACGGGATGACATGCGCGGAGTGCGGCCATCCGGAATTCGAGCGCGAAGGCAACATCCTCGACGTCTGGTTCGACTCCGGCTCGAGTCATGAGGCGGTGCTGCCCTTTCGCGAGGATCACCACTGGCCCGCCGACATCTATCTCGAAGGCAGCGATCAGCATCGCGGCTGGTTCCACAGCTCGCTGCTCGTCGGCGTCGGCACCCGCGGCCGCGCGCCGTTCAACCAGGTGCTGACCCACGGCTTCGTGATGGACGAGAACGGCCGCAAGATGTCGAAGTCGCTCGGCAACACCACCGCGCCGCAGGACGTCATCAAGCAGAGCGGCGCCGAGATCCTTCGCCTGTGGGTGACGATGGTCGATTACCGCTACGACATCAACCTCGGCAAAGAGGTGTTGTCGCGGACCGTCGAAAGCTATCGCAAGTTCAGGAACGTCATCCGCGTGCTCGTCGCCAACCTTTACGACTTCGATCCGAAAGACGACGCCGTGCCGAAGGCGAAGATGCTCGAGATCGATCGCTACGTGCTCGCGAAGTACGCGGACGCCGCCGAAAAGATGATCAAGGCCTACGAGGACTACGACTATCCGGCGATCTTTCAGATCGCCAACCAGTTGATCACCGTCGACCTGAGCGCCTTCTACGTCGACGTGACCAAGGACCGCATGTACACCTTCGGCGCCAAGTCCGAAGCGCGCCGCTCAGGCCAGACCGCGATGTTCACCATCGTTGACGGCCTGGCTCGCCTGCTCGCGCCGGTGCTGTCGGTGACGATGGACGAGTTGTGGCGGATGTTGCCGGGCCATCGCGAGGAGTCGGTGCACATGGCGCTGTTCCCGCGCGGGCTCGAGCAGTGGAAGGACGCGGCGCTCATCGAACGCTTCGGCGCACTCACCACCTATCGTGATGCCGTGAACATGCAGCTGGAAGCCAAGCGTAAGGAAAAGGCCATCACAGCGAATCTCTCAGCCAGGGTTCGAGTCACTGCAGACGGTGACAACGCGAAGTGGCTGTCGGAACACAGGGAATTCCTGCCGACACTGTTTGGTGTGTCTGAAGTGGAACTGGCGCCAGGTCCGTTCGCGGTTTCCGTCGAGTCTGCGACTGGCACGAAATGCGAGCGTTGCTGGCGTTATGTCCCGTCGGTCAGCTCAGAGCCCGACCGCACCGGGCTCTGCCCGCGCTGCGTCGAGGCGCTCGCCGAGCCGGTGAGCTTGTAGTGGTCGCGTCGCGACGGCTGGAAATCATCGTCGCCGTCACCGTGGTGATCCTCGATCAGATCACCAAGGCGATGGTCCGTCCGGCGCTGGCGCTGCACGAGAGCGTCGAGGTGATTCCGGGCTTTCTCGACCTGACGCGCGTGCACAACACCGGCGCCGCGTTCGGCATGCTGAACTCGGCGGACTTCCCGTTCAAGACGGTGGTGCTGTCGCTGGTGGCTGCGATCGCTCTTGCCGGCGTCGCGTGGTACGCGGCCACCGTGCCGCTCGGCGACCGGCTGGCGCGCGTTGGCATCGCCGGCGTGCTGGGCGGCGCCATCGGCAACCTGATCGATCGCGCGACCAGCGGCTACGTGCTGGATTTCGTCGATGCCTACTGGAACGGCTGGCACTTCTGGGCGTTCAACGTCGCCGACGCCGCGATTACCGTTGGCGTGATCTTCATGATTCTCGATATCCTAGGGCTAGGACGCCGTGCATCCCATCCTGTTTAACGCTGGTCCGGTCACCATCTACTCGTACGGCGTGCTGCTCGCCTCTGCGTATCTGCTGGGCCTGTGGCTCGCGGTCCGGCGCGCCCGCGCCGCCGGCATCGACGCCAACCGGATCATGGACCTGCTGATCTGGGTGATCATCGCCGCCCTGGTCGGCGCCAAGGCGCTGCTCTTCCTCATCGACTTCCGCCACTTCACCAGCAGCTGGCAGGAGTTCACCACGCTGTTGCGATCCGGCGGCGTGTTCTACGGCGGCTTGATCGCCGCCATCGTCGTCTGCATCTGGCAGCTCCGGAAGCATCGCCTGCCGCTGTGGAAATCCGGCGACCTGTTCGCTCCCGGCATCGCGCTCGGCTACATGGTGGGCCGCCTCGGGTGCCTGATGGCGGGCTGCTGCTACGGCAAGCCGACCGATGTTGCGTGGGCGGTGACGTTCACCGATCCGGCGGCCAACATCAACGTCGGCACGCCGCTGAACGTGGCGCTGCACCCGACGCAGCTCTATGAGTCCGGCGCCGGCCTGGTGATCCTGATCGCGCTGCTGCTGCTCGAGAAGCGCCCGGGCCATTTCGCCGGCCGAACCTTCTGGAACTTCGCGTTCCTCTACGCCGTGCTGCGCTTCATCATCGAGTTCTATCGCGGCGACGATCGCGGCCTGGTCTTCAATGCGCTGTCGACGTCGCAGTTCATCTCGGTGGTGCTCGCGCCGCTCAGCCTGTTCATGCTCTGGTATTTGAGCCGTCCGACGACGACCCAGGCTGAACCTGCTGATGCGCCGCGCGGTCCGCGCAAGCCGCGGTTCGTGTGAACCGGCTGGAATTCACGGCCGACGCCGATCACGTTGGTGAGCGGCTCGACCGCTTCCTGACGGCGCAAGTCCCGGACTACTCCCGTTCGCAGATCCAGCGGCTGATCGAAGATGGTCGCGTCACGCATTCGCGGTACCCGAAGGTCAAGCCCAACTCCGACATCCGCGACGGCGACGTGATCGGCATCGAGCTGCCGGCGGCGCAGCCGTCGCGCGCGCTGCCGGAAGATATCCCGCTCGAGATTCTCTTCAACGACGCCGACCTCGTCGTCGTCAACAAGCCCGCGGGCATGGTCGTGCACCCCGCCGCCGGCAACCCGACCGGCACGTTGGTCAACGCGCTGCTGCATCACATCAAGGATCTCAGCGGCATTGGCGGCGAGGTCCGGCCGGGCATCGTCCATCGCCTCGACAAGGGCACCTCGGGCGTGATGGTGATCGCGAAGAACGACGACGCGCACAAGGAGCTGGCGCGGCAATTTCACGATCGCGAAGTCGAGAAGGAATACGTGGCGCTGGCGTGGGGCCTGGTCCAGCAGCGCAAGCGCATCAACGCCGCGATCGGGCGCGATCCGAAGAACCGCGTCAAGATGTCGACGCGCGCCGGGCGCGCCCGCCATGCCGTGACGCGCGTGACATGGTCGCGCGATCTGAAGGGCGTGACGCTGCTACGAGTGGCGATCGCGACGGGACGAACGCATCAGATCCGCGTGCACTTGAGCGCGATCGGCCATCCGATTGTCGGCGATGCGCTCTACGGCGGCGTGCATCGCCGTGTCCCGCATCCGCTGCGCGCTGTGACGAAGCTGACGCGCCCGTTCCTGCATGCCGAGCGATTGGCGTTCACGCATCCGCGCACGAAAGAGCGCCTCGAATTCATGGCGCCGCTGCCGGCAGATCTGGAAGCCGTGGTCGCGGAGCTCGTCCCGCCGGATAAGGCCGCGTCCATCTTTGCTCGCGCGCCCGAGCAGTCGGATGACTAGGATCGCAGTTTCTGCGATCTGTTAAATCTCCCTCAGGATTCTCTTTT
>JAYWEJ010000299.1:0-3005 GCA_043779345.1 Acidimicrobiia bacterium
GCGAGCATCGATCCATCCGGCGACCACGACAGCCCGGAGGCGCCGCCTCGCGAGTTGACGAGACGTGCCGGCTGATCGGCCGTCGCGAGATCGACGCTCCACACCTGTCCGCGCGAAACCCATGCGACACGTTGACCGCGCGGTGATGGCGCCGGACCGCTGCCGATACCGAGACGCTTCGGCGCTCCGCCCGCGACCGCTACCGCGAACACCGCTTGATCGGTGCCGTCCTGCAGCTGCGCCGGGTTCGGCGATTCACCCTGTCGATTGGCGCCGTCGCCGCGCACGTAGACGATGGTCTTCGCGTCGCTCGTGAAGCCGACGTCCGTGATCCAGAGCCCGTCGTCGCCCGTGTAGCTCGTGACCGCGCGCCACTTGTGATCGGTGCGGCCGGCCATCGGCCCGGTGCCAGGCCTCGGCTCCGCGACCAGGACGTTGTGCACGCCGCTGTTGCTCGACACCCACGCAATCGCGCCGCCGCTCGGCGCCGCGACGAGGTCGGTCGGGAACGGCGTCGCCATCAACGTGTCAAGGGATAGCGTTTGCCTCGCCTCCGGTGCGGTGGTGATGGCGGCAACCACCGCTATGCTGAGGACGAAGCGGGTGATGCTCTTCATAGTGGCCGCATGTTAACTCACCAGCGGCTCCGCGTCTCCGCGGCGGTATGCGATAGAGTTCGGGCCATGGCCAAGCCCAAACGCGCCCTTCTCGCCGTCGCTGTGTTTTTCGCTGCATGGACCACCGTTTCGGCGCAGAAGACAATTGACCTCGATGTCGCGACGATTGCCGACGTCAACGCCGCGTTCGCGAAAGGCACGCTGACGTCGGAGCGGCTGACGCAGATGTTCCTGGCGAGGATCGAGGCCTACGATCGAAAAGGGCCGGCGCTGCGATCGGTGATCACCCTCAATCCCAGGGCGCTGGAAACCGCGCGCGCCATGGATGCGGAGCGAAAGACGAAAGGTCCGCGTTCACCGCTGCACGGCGTACCGATCGTGCTGAAAGACAACATCGACACGGCGGATCTGCCGACGACCGGCGGCTCGGTCCTTCTCGAGGGATCGATGCCCCCGGACGATGCGTTCGTGGCGAAGAGGCTGCGGGCCGCCGGCGCCGTCATCGTCGCGAAAGTGAACCTGTCGGAGTTCGCGTCGGGTGCGGCGCACAGCTCGCTGGGCGGACAGATTCTGAATCCACACGACCTCACGCGGTCGCCCGCCGGCTCGTCCGGCGGCACCGGCGCGTCGATCGCCGCCGCGTTTGCGATGGCCGGACTTGGCACCGACACCGGCGGTTCGGTGCGCGGCCCATCGACCGCGAACGGCATCGCCGGGCTGAAGACGACGATGGGCCTGGTGAGCCGTGACGGCGTGATCCCGCTGGCGCTCAGTTTCGACACCGTTGGCCCGATGGCGAGAAGCGTCTACGACGTCGCCGCGCTCCTGAGCGTGATCGCCGGCGTCGATCCTGGCGATGCGTCGACGAAAGCAGGCGAGGGCAGAGCCGTCGCCGATTACACGCAAGCGTTGAAGGCCGACGCCCTCAAGGGGGCGCGTCTCGGCATCGCGCGCGACTTCCTGGGTCAGGACACCGACGTCGATTGGGTGGTCGAATCGTCGCTCGAAGCAATGCGCACGCAGGGCGCAACGATCGTCGACGTTCGTCTGCCGCGGTGGCTGCTCGATGCGAAGGGCGAGTATTACAACGCCATCCGCTATCCCGAGTTCGTGGTGCAGATCGCGGATTACCTGAAGACGCTGGGTCCGAAGTATCCGAAGAGCATCACCGACCTGATCGAGCAGGCGCGCCGCGTCAACGCACCAAGGCCGGACGGCTCGAGCCCGAACCCGGCGCGCTGGTCGCTGATGATGCGAGAATCGAACAGCGGCACCATCGACGACTATCAATACACGTCGGTGCGCGACCACGCGCTCCCGCTCGTGCGCGCCATCCTCGACGGCATCTTCAAGGCCAACAACATCGACGCCATCGTCTATCCGACCTCGTCGCGCCGGCCGCAGCGGATCGACGCGCCGCCGGATCCGCCGGGCGGCGCCGCCACCAACGGCAGCAATCTCGCGAACTTGTCGGGTTTCCCGGACTTGATCGTGCCCGCGGGTTTCAGCACCGAAGATCTGCCAATCGGCATCTCGTTTGTCGGCCCCGCGTTCAGCGAATCGCGACTGCTCGCGATCGGCTACGCGTTCGAGCAAGCGACGAAGGCTCGCCGCCTGCCCGTGCATACGCCGCTGCGTCCCGGCGACTCGATCGCCGTGCCGTAGCCAGACTCAGGACCCAAGACCCAAGACCCAAGACCCAGGACTCACGACCCTGAGTACTTCTGGTACGTTCCCTTGATCGGGACCTGTGCCACGCCCGGCTTCGAGAAGTCGCAGACGCCGGTGGCAAACACGCTGCTGGCCCGAGCCTTCTGCGCGTCGGTGAACGCCACCTTGTAGTCGCTGAAGTCGATCGGCCTCAGCTGGCACTTCATCACGTCGTTGGTCAGCGGCGCGCCCGCTACCAGCCGCGGCTCGCTGTGCACCGGATAGATCGCGTTGCACTTGTTGGCGGCGTCGAAGCTGGCCGGCTCCACGATCTTGTTGCCCGCCGCATCCCAGCAGGTATCGACGGCGTCCGCCGGCTTGTGCTTCACGACTTTGGCGATCGACGGCGGCGCCGGATCCGCGGTCATCGCATCCAGCCACGCGTTCATGGTGTCCAGGCTGCCGGCGATCGCACCCGCGGTCGAGGCAATCCAAATCACCGAGTTGTCCGAGCGGCCGTTGGCGCGCTGCAGCCGCGCCCGCACCACGAAGTCGCGCTGGCGATCGTGAATGTCGCCGCGGTTGTCGGTGTAGATGCGCGACATCAGGATCGGCACGTTGCCGAGCGCCGAGTTGTACGACGCCTTGAGGCCGCTCTCGTAGATGTTCTTCAGCGCGATCGGATCGCCTTCCGTCCGCTCGGCGACGACCTTGCCGTCGATGTCGGTGCCGCCGACC
>JAYWEJ010000300.1:0-33231 GCA_043779345.1 Acidimicrobiia bacterium
TGCCTCGGTTACTGGCGCCGGCCGGAGTTGAGCGCTGCGATCTTTGAAGCACAGCTGCCTGGCGACCCGGATGGCGCGCCGACCTGGCTGCGAAGCGGAGACCTCGGCTTCGTTCGCGATGACGAGCTGTATATCTCAGGCCGCGTCAAGGACATGCTCATTGTTCGCGGCCTCAATTACTATCCGCAGGACATCGAGGCGATCGTCGAGGAGGACGCCGACGTCAGGAAGGGCTGCGTCGCCGCCTTCGCCTACGAAGCCGAGAACCGCGAGTCCCTGGTCGTAGTCGCGGAACTGAAGAATCCCCGCCGCCTGCCTGATGCCGGCGCCCTGAATCGGCGACTGCTGCAGGCGCTTGGTGTGGCGGCGGCGTCGTTTGTCTTCATCGAAGCGCGCACGATTCCCAAGACCAGCTCGGGCAAGATCGTCCGCCACCTCGCGCGTGAGCGGTGGCTCGAAGGTCGCCTTCGCGTTGTCAGCCGGATCGACACCGGCCCTCGCCAAGGCTCCGGCGAGGCAGGCTCCGATGCAGACCCGCAGGACGTCGCGCAGCCGAATGCCTGGCTGCGTCGATTTGGCTTGAGCGGCGCCGAGACGTGGACGCTGGCAGATGCCGGATTCGACTCCATCAAGCTGGTCGAGTTCTCACAGGCGATCAAGGAACGGTTGGAGAGCCACGGCGATCACGATTTGTCGGGCGCGGTCGACCTGCGGGTGCTGCAGAAGATTGCGATCTGCGAGCTCGTCGACCTGCTCGACCAGGTGGCGGCATCGGCGCCACACGCCAAGCTGCGCCTCAGGCGCGCGCTCTCCGATCTCGGCCGTGAGCACCGGGCGCTCGAAACCGCGATGATGCGTCGAGATACGCGCCTTCGCTTCGACGTGGGCGCGCTGCCACGAGCGACGGAGGTGATCCCGGCGCACGAGGGTGCGGTGCTGCTGACTGGCGGCACCGGTTTCTTCGGTCCGTTTCTGCTTGCGAGCCTGTTGGCGCAAAGCACCGACGACATCTACGTGCTGGTTCGCGCCAACGAGTGCGACGCGATGAAGCGGCTCAAGGAAGGATTGGAGTCGGTCTCCGCCGATGGCACGTGCCGCCCGGGGTGGGAGCGCCGGGTGCGGCCGATCTGCGGCGACTTGTCGGTCGCGAACCTGGGCCTCAGCGAGGAGGGCTGGCACCACCTCGCCAACACCGTGCACACCATCTACCACAACGGCGCGACGGTGAATTACCTCCTCGACTACCAGGCGATGCGCGACGCGAACGTCGGCGGCACGAACGAGATCGTCCGCCTCGCGATGAGCCATCGCGCCAAGGTCCTGAACCATATCTCGACGACGTTTGTGTTCGGCTGGTCGGTGAAGGAGTCGCTGGGTGAGTGCGACACCAACGCCGGCATGGACCACCTCGACTTCGGCTACAGCCAGAGCAAGTGGGTCTCGGAACAGGTGGTCCGCGACGCGATGCAGCAAGGATTGCAGGCGCGCATCTTCCGGCCGGCCCTCCTGACGCCATCCGTGGACGGTAGTGGCTACAACTTCGACATTTCGATCCGCCTGCTGGCGTTCATGATCAACCACGGCATCGGCACGACCGCGCAGAATCAGGTCAGCTTCTGTCCGGCGGACCTCGCTGCCGACAACATCGTCGCCATCTCGCGGATTCCTTGCAGCGCCGGCGGGACCTACCACGTGACCCGCGACGATTTCGCGAGCATGTCGGACATCACGACGATCCTTGGTGAATTGACCGGCCGCACGTTCCGAAACTACCCGTTAAAGGCGTTCGTGCCCGAGGTGATCGAGCGCTGCCATTCGGGGGACATCCTGTTTCCTTTGCTCGAATTCCTGGTGCGATCCGTCGACAACATCACGGCGATGGAGTTCAAGCGCTACGACAATGGTCAATACCGGAAGTTCCGCGATGCCTCGGATTGCGGCAAGGCCGATCCGCCGCTGCGCGACGTCGTGCTGGGCATGCTCCGTTTCATGCGCAAGCAACGCCTCGTTAACGCGTGACAAGAGGACTGACGATGTTCGAAGGAAGAATCAGCAACGCTCCGCACGTGCATCGTGGCCGTGCAGTTCTGGACGCGCGCGGCATGCTTCGCAACTGCATCGAGGTCTTCGAGAATTACCGGGCGCGTCTCGGACCGACGTTCACGGTGCACTTTGGCGGCGTGATCCCCGCGGTGGTGACTGCCGATTCTGTCGTTATCGAACATGTGCTGCGCGGCAACCGGGACAACTATGAAAAGTCATTCATCCAGGCCGAGCGCATGGTGGAGTTTCAGGGGGCTGGCGTGGTCAACATCCACGGTGAGGCGTGGCTGCGTCAGCGCAAACTCCTGGCCCAGGGCTTCAAGCCCAACTACCTGGCCAAACTCCTGCCGATGCAGCAGGACGTGTTCGAGGAACTGATGCGCGGCTTCGACCGCGACGCAGAGCAGGGGCCCGTGGATATGCGGCAGCAGATGGTGCAGTTCACGCTTCGGCTGACGGGAAAGGCGCTCTACGGCCGGAGCATGCCGACAGCAGAGCTCGAGCGAATCGGAGCGATCATCCACGAGATCCAGAATTTCGTCCACCGGCAGGTCGTCCAGCCCTGGATGGTTCCGTGGTTCCGAGTCAGCGGCCTGTCGGAGAAACACCAGGCGTTGCGCCGGGAGGGGGACGCGATCGCATTGCGGCACATCCGGGCCCGGCTCAGCGAGGGCCTTGGCGAAAACGATTTCCTCCGGATCCTGACCGAGACGCCGTACCATGACACCGGTCTCCCGATGGACGAGCCGATGGCAATGCTCGAAAGCCTCCAATTGCTGGTCGCCGGCAATGTGACATCGACGAATGCCCTGACCTGGATCTTCTACTTGCTGGCTCGGCACCCGAAGTACATCCGCGAGATCCGTGACGAGGTGGCGGCGGTGATCGGTGAGAACGCGATGGACTATCGCAACCTGCACCAGTTGGAGGGGACCGTTCGCGTCATCGACGAGGCGCTGCGCATCTATCCGCCCTTCTGGATGATCGATCGCGTGGCGCTCCGGGACGACGAGATCGGTGGTATCCGGATTCCGGCCGGAGCGATGGTCATTCCGTACATCTATGGCACGCACCGGAACCCCGAGCACTGGCAGGACGTCGAGTCCTTCGATCCGCGTCGGTTCGAGCCCGCTCGGAGCAAAGCACGTCACCCGTTCGCCTACCTCCCGTTTGGCGGCGGCCCCAGGACCTGCATCGGTGCCAACATGGCCATAATGCAGATGCTCATGATCGTCGCGGCCTTTGTGCGCAAATACGATTTCGCGCTGGCGAAGAACGAGCCGGTCGCCATTCAGCCGATGATGATGCTGCGGCCCGCCGGCACTGTCAGCATGAAGTTTCGGCCCGTGTCTTGAGCATCGCCTCGCTCGACGCCTCGCTCGCAGCGTGGATGAGCGATCCCGGTGGGCGTTTGCGCAAGCCGCGCTTCGCGGCGGTCCTCGCGGTGTGGTACGGACTGTTTACGGCCACGTACCTCGCGATGAATGAATTGAGCGTGGGGCGCGCCGCTCACACACTATTCCTGCCAGGCGAGGAGCGGCTGCCGTTTCTGCCAGTGTTCGAATACCTGTACGTCCTGAGCTATTTCATCCCTGTCCTGCTGTTCGTCACGATCCGCGACTACGCCTCGTTTCGGCGCATGCTCCGCGCCACTGGCGTGACGCTGCTGGTGGCGTACACGACCTATCTGCTGTTTCCGGTGTACTTCGAGCGACCCTACCTCGAGGTGTCGTCGTTCCATACCTGGCTGCTCTCGCTCGAGTACATGGACAAGCCTTACAACCACTTTCCGAGTCTGCATGTGGCGCTCAGCTGGCTCGCGGTGTTTGGGTCGCAGGTGTCCGGCCGATCCCGAGTTGGCCTTTCGCTGCTGGCCGTTGGCATCAGCGTCTCGACGATATTTGTGAAGCAGCACTACCTCGCGGACGTGCTGTATGGCTTCGCCCTGGCCTGGATCGCCTGGTGGTGGGCTCGGCGCTGATTTGGTGTATACTGTTCAGGTCTCTGAAGCTCGGTCCTCGATTTCCCGCTGGAATCCTGCCACCGCTCGGTATCCGTTAGCTCCAGATCCACACGCGCCGACTATTAGTAAACGCTGTCGGCGTGCTGTTCGTTTAATCGTCGCCCTGTTGTGTGCGGGAACGCTCCAGGCAATTTAGGGAGTCGTTCGTACATGCCTTTCGCTTTGCTGGGCTTATCGCCCTCGTTATCCAATCCGCTGGCGCGGCTGGGCTACACCACGCCCACGCCCGTGCAGCTGAAGTCCATTCCGATCGTCCTGACTGGCCGTGACCTGCTCGCCAAAGCGCAGACCGGCACCGGCAAGACGGCCGCCTTCGGCCTGCCGATGATCGATCGGTTGCTGATCAAGGGCGGCGCCGCCGCCGGCACGCGCAAGCCGCGCGGCCTGGTCCTCGTCCCGACGCGTGAACTGGCGTTGCAGGTTCACAAGTCGTTATCCACTTACGGCGTGCCGGCCAACCTGCGCGTCACTGCAATCTTCGGCGGCGTCTCGATCGTGCCGCAGAAGAAAGAGCTGCTCCGGGGCACCGACATCATTGTCGCCACCCCCGGGCGGCTTCTCGATCACATGGAGCAGCGCACGATCGATCTGTCCGGCGTGCAGATCCTCTGCCTCGACGAGGCCGACCGCATGCTCGACATGGGCTTTCTGCCGCCGCTGCGCCGCATCCTCAAGGTGCTGCCGCGCGATCGGCAGACGCTGTTGTTCTCCGCCACGATTTCCGAGGAAGTCGTCAAGCTGTCGAAAGACTTCACCCGCGATCCGCAGCGCGTCGACGTGTCCGAGGGGCAGACCATGGCCTCGACCGTCACGCATCGCGTGCATCCGGTCTCCGATCAACGCAAGGGCGATCTGCTGACGCACGTGTTGAAGGAAACGCCGGGCGCGCAGGCGCTGGTGTTCTGCAAGACCAAGCACGGTTCGAATCGCGTCGGCCAGTACCTGGAGCGCGCCGGCATCAATGCCGCCGTCATCCACGGCAACAAGAGCCAGGGCGCGCGCACCAAGGCGCTTGGCGACTTCAAGGCAGGTCGCGTCACCGTATTGGTGGCCACCGACATTGCCGCGCGCGGTCTCGACATCGCGCAGCTGCCGCTGGTCGTGAATTTCGATCTGCCGCTGGTTGCGTCGGATTACATCCACCGCGCGGGCCGTACCGGCCGTGCGGGTCTTGCAGGCAAGGCGGTGTCGCTGGTTTCACCCGCGGATCGCGATCTGCTGCGCGATATCCAGCGCCTGCTGACTTCGCCGATCGAGCACGTCAACATCGAGGGCTTTGCGACCAGCGCCTCATCTCAGGATGCGCTGCCCGAAGCCGGCCGTCGCCATCAGGGCAGTCGCGGCCGCGGCGGGTTCGGCGGTAACAGTCGCCCGAGCGGGCCGCGTCCGTCGCGTCCGGGCGGATCCAGCCGTCGCCCCTCGTCGCCCCGCCGCTCCTTCGCGCGCGGGTAAGTTCGATCGAGCGTTACAGCGGTGTGGTCGCGAGCCCCTCGCGAAACTCGCAGTAGCGCTCGAAGCCGAGCGACGCATACACGCGGATGGCCGCATCGTTATCGGCGCGGACGTTGAGTCCGATCGTTTCGATGCCGGCCAGCTCGTGTAGCACCGCCGCCGTCACGGCTCGTCCGAGCCCGCCGCCCCGGCGATCTCTCCGCACATACACGTTGCCGATCGCCGCGGCGCCTTCCTCGCGCGAGACCAGGTGCGTGCCGGCCGCCGCGATCAGATCCTCGCCCTTGTAGACCCCGAAGAACACGCCGTCCGTCACCATCGACGCATGGAAGAAGTCAGGCGATTCGCCGGTTGATTCGCCGTCGGCATAGAGCCGCTCGATCGCCGCCACATCCTTCGCGCCGAGGCGTGTCACGCGATCGCTGACGCGCGTAGACCCGCCGGTCCACGCCATGCGGATCATGTGCTTGACGTCAGTCACGGCCGCATGCCGCGCGACCTCGTCAAGTGCGTCCGGTTGGACTTGCAGATGCACCGGCCACGTCACGTGCTCCAGCGCTTCGCGAATGCCGCCGCTGCCATGCGCGAACAGGATGCTGGTGCCGTAGTCGTGCAGCACCAGTGTCAGATCAGGGGTGAACCACCGGCATTTCGGAAACATGCGCGGCGACAGATCGCCGAGCGCGTACACGCACCAGGCAGGATCGCGCCTGAGAATCGTGCGGATCTGGTTCTTGTCGGTGAGGAGAGGCATGGTCTGCGACGGGCGGCCGGTGTATAACGGAGCCACTATGGTGCCACGCTTCCTCCTTTTCGTCGCGCTATTCGCATCCGTGCTCGTCGCCGGACCGGCGCTCGCCCAGGTCAGCCAACCGGAATCGGTCGGGTTCTCGAAAGAGGGCCTGAAGGTGTTCCAACAGGAAATGCGGGCGCTCGTCGACGAGGCCAGGCTGGCCGGCGTGACCACGCTGGTCGCCCGTCACGGCAAGGTGGTCCACTTTGACGCATACGGCGTGCAGGATCTGGAATCGAAGAGGCCGGTGACGAAGGACACGATCTTCCGCATTGCCTCGATGACCAAGCCGATCGTCGGCGTGGCGATGATGATGCTGTGGGAAGAAGGCAAGTGGACGCTCGACGATCCGGTGGCGAAGCACATCCCCGAGTTCGCCGGCTTGAAGGTGGCTACCGCGAATGGCGAAGTGGCGCAGACCAGGCCGATGACGATGCGGCAGTTGATGAGCCACACCGCGGGCTTCGACGTCAGCGGTGGCTACGCGACACAGAACATCACCGATCGCGCGCAACCATTGCAGGCGATGATCGACAAGCTGGCGAAGCTGCCGCTGGCGGTTCAGCCCGGCAGCGACTGGCGCTACGGCCCCGTCGTCGACATCCAGGGCTACGTGGTGGAGAAGTTGTCGGGCAAGACGCTCGACGTCTTCCTGCGCGAGCGCATCTTCGATCCGTTGAGCATGGTGGACACCGGCTTCTGGATCGATCCGGCGAAGAAGGATCGCCTTTCGAACATCCACACCTATAACGCCGACAAGAAGATCATGACGGCGCCGACGCAAGGCAACCCGACGCGCAAGCCCATGTTCCTCTCCGGCGGCGGCGGGTTGCTCTCTACCACCAGCGATTACCTGAAGTTCGCGCAGATGGTGCTGAATGGGGGACAGGCCGACGGCAAGCGCTTCCTCAAGGCATCAACCGTGGAGTTGATGCGCACCAACGTCCTCGAACCCGGCGTGGTGGTCGATCTCTATGGACCGACCTACAACATCGACGGCATCGGCTTCAGCCTCGACTTCGCGATCATCCTGGATCCGGCGAAGGCCAAAACGCCGGAAGGCAAGAACTCGTTTTACTGGGGCGGCGCGTTCGGCACGTGGTTCTGGATTGACCCGACGAACGACATGATCGTTGTCGGCATGATTCAGAACCTCGAGGGCAGCCGTCCGGACCGCGGGTCGCCGCAAGTCCGGCCGCTGTCGCGCAAGCTCGTGTACGCCGCGCTGGTGGACCCGAAGAAGTGACCCGCGCGGCCCGGTTCATTGCCGTCGTCTGCCTGATTGCGCCGTCGCTGGCCGTCGCGCAAGCCCCGTCCGGCGATTGGACGCAGTGGCGAGGACCGGGGCGCGACGGCGTCGTGCCCCATTTCATCGCGCCCGCGAAGTGGCCGGAGCAATTGACGCGGCGATGGCAGGTTGAGGTCGGCACCGGGCACGCCACGCCGTTGATTGTCGGCGGGCGCCTCTACATGTTCAGCCGCCGCGGCGACGACGAAGTGCTCGCCGCGCTCGACGCCGCCACCGGCAAGGAACTGTGGGCCACGGGATATCAGGCGCCGTACACGCCGAACCGGCTGGCCATTGATCACGGGCAGGGGCCGAAGTCGACGCCGCTGTTTGTCGACGGCCGCATCTTCACGCTTGGAATCAGCGGCATCCTCTCGGCATTCGATGCGGCATCGGGCCGGCGAATCTGGCACAAGCCGGCGCCGCCCGCCGCACCCACCTACAGCACGTCGCAATCGCCGCTGTTCGACAGCGGACAGCTCATTGTCCACGTTGGCGGATACGGCAAGGGCGCGCTGACGTCGTTCAAGCCGGCGACCGGCGAAGTGAACTGGGAATGGACGGGCGATGGCCCGGCTTACGGATCGCCGATCGTCGTGGAGTTCGCCGGCACCCGGCAAGTGATTACGTTCACGGAGAACATGTTGGTGGGGGTCTCGGCCGCCACCGGCGAGCTGTTGTGGAGCCGCCCGTTCCATTCGGCGCGCGACGTGCAGGCCATCACGCCACTGGTGTATCGCGACACCATCATCGTGACGGCGTTCGAGAGCGGCATCACGGCCATCCGCGTCAACAAGCGCGATGGCAGGTGGGGCACCGACAACGCCTGGAAGAACGACGAGCAATACAGCCGCTTCAGCAATGCCGTGATTGTCGGCGACGCGTATTTCGCGCTGTCGGGCAAGAGCGGCGGCCTGTTCATGTATCTCGACGCTAAAACCGGCGAGGTCCTGTGGAAGGGCGAGCCGCGCACCGCCGAGAATGCCGCCATTGCCCGGGCCGGCAAGCTGTTGTTTGCGCTCAAGGACGACGGCGAACTGATCGTCGCCGAAGCGAGCAACCCCAGGTCGTTCACGCCGCTTGCTCGCTACCAGGTCTCCGACGGGGCGACCTGGGCGGCGCCGTCGATTTCAGGAAATCGCCTGTTCGTGAAAGGCCTGTCCTCGCTCACGCTCTGGACGATCGACTAGCGAGGAGATGCTCGGCGACGGCCGCCAGTGAGATTCCTGAACGGCTACCGCGACGCTTCGATCCAGGCGACCGCTTCGGCGGGCGTCAAGATTCGCACGGGCGCGCCCTTGAAGTCGCGCGGGTTGCGGGTGATCACCGCGTCGCACTTGGCGCGCCGGGCGCCGGCGGCCGTGACCGCGTCCTCGAAGTCCTTCCACTCCAGCGAGACCGCCGAGCGCAGCACGGCCTCGTCGACCGGGGCGACACCGAATACCGAGAGCAACGCGTCGGTCGTCTCGGTCGCCATGCGAACACCGACCGCCTTCGCATTGAGGTAGTGCAGGGTGGTCATCGCGTGCGCGGACAGCAGGCCCTCGGCTTCGCCGCGTTCGATCGCCGCCCAGACCTCGGACGATGGCTCCGCGAAGGGCTGCCGATCGAGCAACACGTCGAGCACGACGTTGACGTCGAGGAGGACGCGCTTCATCGGAACTTGCGTTCGAGGTAGCGGCGGTAGTCGGCGCGGTCGACGCGCTTGAGCGAGCCGCGCAGGCGGCTCAAGACCGGCGGGGCGATGCCCGGGTGATCGGAGCCGGAGGCCGCGAGATCGAGCATTTGCTCGACCAGGCCGGAAACCGACGTGCCGCGCGACTGCGCATAACGCTTCGCGCGCTCGATGACGCGCCCGTCGACGCTGAGGGTCAGTTTCGCCATACGTATAAATGTATCACAAACATACGTATCAAATCGCCGCGCCGCCGGTCGACTGGTCCGCCCTACCTGATCTTGCCGTCAAGAATCTCGTAGGCGCGGCGCATCGCATGATTCGGCGTGATGCCGGGGGCCTTGATCGTCAGGTAGTTCACCGTATTGCCGCGCAGATCGACGAGCTTGGCGGCTTCCTCCCAGGGCGTGCCGGCCTTGTGGAACTTCTGCGCCTGCTCCCAGAAGTCGCGCAGGTACGCCTGCCAGTGATTGAGCTGCGCCTTGCCGGTGAACGATCGACCGTGTCCCGGCAGGACCGTTTCGAAGTCCACTCCCTTGAGCGCCTCGATGGTCGTGATCCATTCGGTGAAGAAGGCGTCGCCCATGTACGACGTGCCGTTGACCAGCAGATCGCCAGTGGCGACGATGCGCTCTTTCGGCAGGTAGACGACGACGTCTCCGGCGGTGTGGCCGCGGCCGAGGAACAGCAGCCGGACTTCGCGCGCGCCGAGGTGCAGCGTCAGGCTCTGCGACAGCGTCATGGTCGGCGGCGTCGGCTTGACGGCGTTGGTGCCTTCGATGTGATTACGCTGGATCGCCAGCGCTTCCTGCAGCTGTGCGCGCGTCTTCTCGTCGGTCGCGGCAGCGAGGCGTCCCTCCATGGTCTTGATCGTGTTCGCCACGCCGCCCACGAAGAATTCGCGGGCGGGAGAGTCCTGCGACTTGCCGGCGACCATCTGCGTGCGCGTGAAGTCGTGGCCGATGATCTGGACCTCGGGACCGTAGATCTGGTTCCCGTGTGAGTGATCGAAGTGATAGTGCGAGTTCACGACCCATCGAATGGGCTTCGCCGTGATCGCCTTCAGTTCTTCCTGCAGGGCCCAGGCCCCGCCGGGGCTGACGTGCGAATCGACCACCAGCACGTCGCGATCGCCTTCGATGATGGCGGCGTTGGACATCACCACCAGGCTGCCGGTGCCGACGGCGTGGTAGACGCCTTCGGTGATCTTGTTGAAGGTGAACGCCGGGCCCTTGTAGTTGGTGCCCGGGGGCCGCGCCGACGCGGTCTGTTCAGTGCGATTGGCGGCAACCGCGATCGAGCCGAGCGCTGCGATGAGGACGAGGGTGGCGAGACGGGTGCGCGTCATGCGCGCGATTATAGCCGTTCAAGCAGCGCGCCAACCCCCCGCGCTGCTCAGCGCTCGCCCTCCGCGGGGCCCCGAGCGTGGACGCTAATCTGGCGGATGGCGCCCATGTGATACGCCAGGTGCGCGATGCTGCCGATCATGCCGCTGATCTCGACGTCCTGCACGTCTCTCGGCGTGCGCAGGACCACCAGCCACCGCGCCGCCTGGTCGCGGAGCTGAACGCGAAGCGCCTCCCACTCCGGCTCCGTGACGGATGTCCGCTTCCACGCGGCCGCCCAGTCGGCGTTGTTAAAGGGGTTCTCACCCTGGCTCCAGCGGTTCATCAGCGACAGGCCGTAGGCGACGTGCGCCACATGTGCGGCGATCGACGACCCCGTGCGCGTTAACGCCGACGCCTCCGAGGCTGGTACTCGCTCCAGCGATCGCAACAGTCCGCGATCTCGATGGTTGAGCATGAAGCCGCCCTTGCCGGATACCCCGTGCATCAATTCGCCGAAGAGGTTGTCGAGGATTCCTGTCAGCTGGTCTGTGCGCATCAACGCCTCGCGAATAAGAAAAAGGGGCGAGCCGTCTGTGGCTCGCCCCTTTCCGAAATCCGAGATTCGAATCGAGTTACTGCTGCGACGACGTCGTCTTGCTCTTCGCCGCGAGGTGCTTGTTGATCGCCTCGATGGTGTGGTTGGCGCGGAACTCGACGATCTTCTTCGCCAGTTCGGTGTTCTTCTTACGATCGGCGATGTTGACGCCGTTGATGGTCGCCTTGTTCGCCTTGACGCGCGCGTCGTAGCGCACCGAATTCGGATCGTCGATGAACATGTTGAGCGTGATGATCGGGTCGTCGTGCATGTTGTCCGACGTGCCTTCCTTGATGCCCTGGCCTGCCATGTACTTCGACACGCTGCCGTAGTCGTAGTACTCGCCGACGTGCAGCGCGAGCGCCTTGCCGGCCCACTTGGTGGTGAGCTTGTCCGCCACCGCCGCCTGGCCCTTCTGATTGCCGCCGCTGTCGCCGATGAAGATGACATTCTTGAAGCCGTGGGCTTGGAGGCTCTCGGCAATGTCGGTCAGCAGCATCTGATACGTCTCTTCGCGCGTGCTGATCGTGCCGGGCGAGGTCATGTGGCCGGTCTTGGGCTCGATGCCGCCCTCGGGCACGAACTTGACGATCGGCGCGCACAGGGCGTTGCCCATCTTGCGGGCGATGGCCTCGCAGTTCGCGTGCAGCACGTAGTTGTGCTTGCCGGTCACCAGCCACACGCCGTTCGGCTCCATGCCTCCGGTCGGGACGATCACGTTGGTCTTGCCGGCCTTCAGCGCGTCACGCACGTCGATCCAGGTCATCTCCTCGAGCCACACCGTGTTGGCGGCGGGCAGCGGATTGGCGACGTCGTTGCAGTTGTACGGATTGTCGCGGCAGTCACCGCCGCCCATCGAACGCGGATCGGGCTCGCGGCGCTGGCGCTGCTGCTGTCCGGCGGCGCCGGGCGCGCCGGGCGTGGCGGGTGGCTGCGCGTACGCGGCGCCGGCGAAAATGACGAAGCTGAGTGCGGTCAGGGCAATCTGTTTCATGTTGTCCTCTTAGCCTGCGGTCTTGATGCGGAACGTTCCGTCTTCCATGCGTTCACGATACTTGCCGTGGCAGGACGCGCAGGTCCCGCCGAGCGGCGTCACCGACGTCTTGGCCGCTTCGATGTTGTTGAGCCCGAGGTTGACGAGGATCGCGTCGGCGTGGCTCTTGCCTTCGCCGGCCCACTTCATCGCTTCCTGGTTGTTCTTGGTCTTGAAGAACGTCTCGATCTGCGTGAAGGCATCCTTCAACACCACCGCCTGTTCCTTGGCGCCGGCCATGTCCTTGCTGTCGAGCGACTTGCGCACCGCGCCCTGTGCCGGCGGCAGCTTGGTCATGATCTTCTGCAGCGCCAGGTCGTCGGCGGTCATCGGCGGAATCGGCTTTTTGGCGATGTCGATGCCGGCGCTGTTGATCACGGCGGTGGCGAGCACGACGGGCTTGCCCTTGAACTTCGCGGCGTCGGCCGGCGAGAGATCGATCTGGTAGTCCTTCAGCTTCGCCGCGACTTCCTTCTCGTCGAACTTGATCAGCTGGCCGATCACGGTGACGTAGCCGTTCGCGTCCGCCTGCTTTTGCAGCGTCGGTGCGAGCACGAGCACTTCCTTGCCGGTGGCCTTGGTCTTGTCCTGATCGACCGAGAACGACGTCTTGGTCAGGAGCGCTTCGACCGCGCCGGTCATGGTCACGTATTCACCGACGTACGAGTCGGGATTGGCGGCGACCGAGCTGGCGGCGACGGGCACGAGCGGCTTGGGCGGTGTGTTGGCCGCCGGCGGCGGCCCTTGTGGCGGTCCCTGCGCCGCGAAGGTGGCGGCAAACGCGGTCACGGCCATGGCGGCCACGAAGACGGTGGACTTGGTCGAACGTTGCATGGATAGACTCCTGAATCTGTGAGGCGAACCACATTGTAATGGATACGGCTAATATGGCGGGACATAACACCCCTTGCCTGGAGGACCGATGCGCGCTCTGACGTATCTATTTGTAACGCTGCTCACCACCACGACCATGGCGCAAACCCCCGCGCCTGGAGCGCAGCAGCCGGAACGCCGTGTCGCCTCTGTCAACACGCAGCCGCGCGTCGATGTCACCAACATGCCGCGCCCGATCGACATGCACGACAGCGTCTGGATCGAGGACCTGACGATGTTGGAGGTGCGCGATCTGATCAAGGCCGGCAAGACGACAGCCTTGATTCTGACCGGCGGCATCGAGGAAAACGGGCCGTACCTGACGACCGGCAAGCACAACAACGTGCTCAAGGCGACCGGTGAATCGATCGCGCGCGCGCTCGGCAACGCGCTGGTCGCGCCGATCGTGACGCTCGAGCCGGGCAACCCGATGCGTCCGAACCTGTCGCCGGGCACCATTGTCCTGTCGCAGGCGACGTTCCAGGCCGTGCTCGCCGACATGGCAAACAGCCTCCGCTCGCAGGGCTTCAAGGACGTCATCATGGTCGGCGACAGCGGCGGCAACCTCAAGGGCCTGCAGGCCGCCGCGACGTCATTGAACGCGGAGTGGCAGGGGCAGGGCTACGTCCACTTCATCCCCGAGTATTACAACTACGCCGACGTCGAGAAGTTCCAGGAAGAGAAGCTCGGCATCCACGAAAAGCTCGAGGGCTACCACGACGACTACTACATCACCGCGATCATCTCGACGGTGAGCACCGACGCCATTCGCATGCGGGAGCGCCGGAAGGCGGGCAAGTTCGTGATCAACGGCGTGCCGCTCGATCCGATTGCGAAGACGATCGAGAACGGCAAGAAGATGGTCGCGTTCCGAACGGAGGCCACGGTTGCCGCAATCAAGAAGTCGATGGACAATCGCAAGTAGCGTCGCGCTCGCATCGTCTCTGCTTGTCGTCGCATCGATCGCGGCGGCGCAATCCTTTCCGAAGGCCACCGGCCGCGTCAACGACTTCGCGAACGTGATCGACCCGGGCACCGAGGCCGAGCTCGATCGCCGGCTCGATCAGCTGGAACAACAGACCTCCTCTGAGATCGCGGTCGCGACCGTGCCATCGCTCGGAGGCATGGCGGCCACCGACTACGCCAACCGCCTGTTCAGGGAATGGCGTGTCGGCCAGGCGAAAACCGACAACGGCGTCCTCGTCGTGATCGGCGTCGACGATCGCGAGATGGCGATCGAAGTGGGCTATGGGCTCGAAGGTGTGCTGCCCGACGGCCTCGCCGGTCAAGTGATTCGCGAAGACTTCACCCCGCGCTTCAAGGACGGCGATTACTCGGGCGGGATTAGCGCCGGCGTCAACCGCCTCGCCGACATCGTCGAGAAGCAACAGGTCCTGACGCCGGAGGAGCTCGCGAAATTCAACGAGACGCCGGACGAAGTGCCGGCCTGGATCCTGATTCCGTTCCTTGGCTTGTTCGTCGCGATCGGTTTCGGAATGGTCGGTATCGGCATTCGCACCAAGACCGGATTTCCACTGCTGTTCGGAGGCTTCTTCGGCGGCATGCCGCTGCTGCTGAGCCTGATCACACCGGTGTGGTCGCTGATGACGCTGTTTCCGCTCGCCGCGGCGATGACGATCGCCGGCTACCGTCTTGGCGGGCGCAAGTCGTGGCGCAATGCGTTTCGGGACGGCAAAGGCGGTGGCGGGTCCCCCGGCAGCGGCTGGACGATGGGCAACACGAGTTCAGGCGGTTCAAGCAGTTCAAGTGGTTCATCGAGCAGCTTTGGCGGCGGATCGTCGGGCGGTGGGGGAGCGTCGGGCAAATGGTAAGAGCTCGGTGCGTAGGGTGCGTACAGTGCGTGATGTGCCTACTTGGTTCTGCGTGCTCTTATCTGCCGGCGGGGCAGGAGCGCGCGCGGGCGATCGAAATACTACAGGCGCAAGAGGCCGTGAAGCAGGTGTCGGTCGGTTGCGAGGGCGCGATTCTCGCCAGCGACGGCTTGTGCGCCGATCTCGTTCTCGGTGAGGGCGCGAAGATTCGTTTCGAGCAGGTCGGTTTCAATTCATTCGGAGCCACGGCGGTCAACGTGGTGGTGGCCCAAGCCGGCGGCCTCGTGCCCCGCGTGGCATCGTGTCGCGGCATCAGCCCGCCGAACTTCCATCGTGAAAGCGCGCTCGGGCATCACTTTCAGCCGACCTTGATCGATCTGAAGGAAGCGGTCAGCCGGCATCGCGAGCTGCTCGAAGAAGTGGAGTTCTGGCCGCAGTGCCCGACGTTCTGGGAAGTCCAGGACAAGCGCGGAGAAAACTTCCGCTACTGCGCGCGCAAGCAGGGCGCGGCCGACGAGCCTCCCAGGCCTGACGCCTGTCCGTAGAGGCGGGCCCTCAGACCCGCCTAATCATCCGACAGCACCAAATACAGCGCCAGCGGCGCGAGCAGCATCACGACCGCGCCGAGCAGTCCGAGCATCAGGCTCATGCGGAGCCCATTGCCGATCGCCGTCGCGACCTGCGGATTTGGCAGGAACTCCCGCGTTACCGTCCACGCCGTGTCGAAAGCGCCGGGTAGCACGGGCCACATCGCCGTCACGGCCGCGAGTACCGCGCCGATCACGATTGCCGCGGTGATGCCGTGCATCCAGGTCATCGGCCGCGCCGCGGCCTGCGTTGATTCGAGGCGTGCGCGCACGGCGGCGCGCCACCAGACCTGGCCCGCGGCGGGGATGTGCGCTTCGATGCGCGACGACTCGCTGTCTTCTCGCAGCAGGATCGACACGCTGCCGACTTCGCGGCAGGTCGCGCAGTCCTTCGCGTGCGCCACGAGCCCCTCGTCACACCCGTGCGGCCACGAGCCGGACAGCACCGCGTTGACGACGGCGGTTTCCTTCGGGCAATCGAGATGACTCATGACCGCCCTCCGGGAGTGAGCAGCGTCGCCAAACGATGCCGCGCACGATGCAGCATCTGCTTGAGACTCGCCGTCTTGACGCCGATCGCGTTGGCGATTTCTTCATGCGACCAGCCTTGCGCGTAGGCCAGCCACAGCAGGCTGCGTTCGCGCGGCTTCAACCGTTTCATCGCGCGATGCAGATCGAGCCGGCGCGCGGCACGCTCGGCGGCCTGCGCCGCGGCGGCAGCATCGGGCACTTCGGGAATGGCCGCCGCCGGCACTTCCATGAACGGTTTGCGGCGATGGTCGTGGACCAGGTTGGTTGCAATCCGGAATAAGTAGTTCTTGCGATGGTCGTCGCTCACGAACGCCGCGTTCGCGCGCAGGAACCGGTAATACGTTTCCTGCAGCAAATCATCGGCGAGGCGATCGTCGCCGGTCATGCGCGCCAGGTAGACGCGGACCGGGCGCGCCGTCAGCTCGTAGAACGACCTGAAAGCCTCGGAAGCCGACGCCGACGGTGGTTAGCACCACGCCGGCCATCAGCGACCAGATGATCGACCCGACCGGGGCCGAGAGCTGCGGTGTTTCGACTTCGGGCCGAATCGGCGCGGCTTCGAGGAAGCGACGGCCCGCGGGACTTTGCACGTAGGCGAGCAACTCCTCGTTGGTGTGCATACGTTCCATCAACTTGGTGTGGATCTCGGTCTGGATCTGGGAGGCCTTGAGCCAGCGTCGATGCTGAATGAACGCGCGCACCATCCAGACGATGACGGAGATGACGACGATGAAAACGAAGATGCCGGCCATGGCGCCCAGCAGTACTCCCAACGCCTCGAAATTCGGATTGACCGGCCGCCGCTGCCATGAGGCGAAGCCCTCGAGGTAGAACTCGGCGTTGCGCTGGATCTCCGGATGCTGCGCGATGAACTTGGCCACCCGGGGATAGGACGCCATGTAGTCGCCGCGGCTCATCAGGGTCGGGTCGCGGCGCAGGATTTCGCCGACGCTGTGCGGATAGAGCTGGAGCAGCCGCCGGAGGTCTTCACGGGTGTCTTCCGCGTTGGGCGGGCTGACGATCCGGACGTCTTGCGGGGCCGGCAGGGTCTGTTGCGCCGAGGCGGGCGAGGCGCTGCAGAAGCCGAGGACGGCCAGGAGCGCCGGGATCAAGAAGCGTTGTTTCATGACCATTAATACGGAAGAGGCGGGAAAAGGTTAACGGATGCTAATCTCGCTGCGGTGGAACCACGGAAGCGCCATATCTCGATGATTCGGTCCTATACCTGGGCCGATTTCCTGACCATCGGCAATGCCTCCTGCGGGACCATTTCTATATTTCTGTGTCTCGACTACCTGGCGACCGGGAAGGCGAGGTTCCTGTGGGCGGCCTTCATCCTGCTCCCCAGCGCGCTCGCCCTGGATGTCCTCGACGGCTACGTCGCCAGACTGAACAAGAAGCGGCAATCGGTGCTCGGCGCGGATCTCGACTCGCTGGCCGACGTGATCTCGTTCGGCGTGGCGCCGGCCGTCCTTGGATTCACCCTGGGCCTGCGCGGCGGATGGGACATGGCCATCCTCACCTACTTCGTCGTCTGCGGCGTCAGCCGTCTCGCGAGGTTCAACGTCACCGCATCGGCACTCGCGGATGAAACGACCGGCAAGGTCAGGTACTTCGAAGGCACGCCGATCCCCACGAGCATCGTGCTGGTGATCATGCTCGGCATCGCGCAATACCTGGGTCGCGTCGATGACAACCTGTGGTTCGGCGTGGTGCAGCTCGGACCCGCACTGCTGCATCCACTGACGTTGATATTTGGCCTGAGCGGCAGCGCGATGATCAGCGCGACGCTTCGAATTCCAAAGCCTTAAACACGAAGGACACGAAGATCACGAAGCCAGCTTTTCCAAACGCCAGTGCCGCTCAGCGGCTATTGCATTTACGAAAACGGGCCTTCGTGTCCTTCGTGTCCTTCGTGTTTGGCACTTGCACGACCGCAGCAGGCCAGACGCTGTACGAAGGCGCCCGGCTGATTGCCGGTGACAGCTCGCCGGTGATCGAGCGCTCTGCCATCCTCGTCGACGGCGGGCGAATCACGCAGGTTGGCCAGCAAGGACAGATCAAAGCTCCCGCGAATGTTCGCCGCGTCGATCTCGCCGGCAAGACGATCATCCCGATGCTAATCGCGACGCACGTCCATCCCGGATTTCAGATCGGCGCCGCCTACGTGCGCGAGAACTACACCGCCGCCACGATCGTCAACGATCTCAATCGGGCACTCTACTTCGGTGTGTCGGTCGCGCAGTCGCAAGGCATCGAGACCGGCGACGTCATGGATCAGGTGCGCGCCGATCAGCAGGCGGGGCAGCTGGCGCCGACGGCGAAGCTGTTGATCGCCGGGCGGGGCATCGGATCGCCGAACGCAGGCCCGGGCGGCGCCACCTATGCGGGCATGGCCTACGAGGTCACGACCGAAGCCGAGTCGCGCAAGGCCGTCCAGGAGCTCGCCGCTCGCAAGGTCGACATCGTCAAGATCTGGGTTGACGATCGCAACGGGCGCGCGCCGAAGCTGGCCGCGCCGCTGTATCGCGCCATCATCGACGAGGGACACCGGCACGGGCTGAAGGTGAACGCGCACGTCTTCTATCACGCGGATGCGGTCGATCTCGTCGACGCCGGCATCGACGGCTTCGCGCATCTCGTGCGCGACGCGGTCATGGATGACGCGCTGGTTGCGGCGATCGTCAAGCGTGGTGTCTTCGTGATGGGCAACATGTCGAGCCCGCGCAAATCGACGTACCCGTCGCCACCGCAGTGGCTGTCGCCCGGAGATCCGATGACGGTGTTGTTGACCGAATCGGTAAGCGCTGCGGTCCTCGATCGCCTGCGCGCGTATTTCGGGAAGCGCGATGCGCAGGCGGTCGAAGGCGCGCGGCAGCGTTACGGCATCCTCGAACAGAGTCTGGCGAAGCTCAGTCGCGCCGGCGCGAAGATCATTCTTGGCGCCGACACCGGCCTCGAAGATCACCTCTTCGGCATGGCCGAGCAGCTCGAGCTCGAGGCGATGGTCGATGCGGGGATGACGCCGGCGGGAGCGATCGTCGCCGCGACCAGCCGATCGGCGGAGTTCCTGCAGTTGAAGGGCAAAGGCACGCTGCGGGCGGGCATGGATGCGGACTTCGTGGTGCTCGATGCCAACCCTCTCGATGCGATCGCCAATACTCGCCGCATTTCGCGTGTCGTTCTCGGCGGCGCGGACGTCGATCGACGGGCGCTTGCTTCGCGCCTGCATTAAGCTGACGTCTCGTCAGATCAGCCCGTTGAGGAGGACCGCATGAACCGAGTTGTGATTGCCTGTCTAGCGACAATGACCCTGATTAGCAGCCCAGCGTTTGCAGATCAGACCTGCAAGCCCGTTGTCGGCCATTTCGAAGCGCACGTGGTACCGCCGGCGGATTGCCCGGCGCCGTTCTGCACCGCAGGCCGCGTGTGGGGTGGAATCCAAGGCAACTATTCCTTTGTGATGACGACGATTCAGCCGACATTCGCTGTGCCGTCGATCATGTTCTTCACCGGCCAGAGCACGATCGCGCTGAAGAGCGGCGATCTTCTCCATGGCACCGACACCGGCACGCTCGATCTGAGTCCGGCGGGCGGCTTCGCATCGCTCATCACCTTCAGCGGCGGCACCGGTGAATACTTCGGCGCGACCGGACAGATCAAACTGCGCGGCCAGTTGGATCAGGCCGAAGGCACCACCAGCGGCGACTACATCGGCACTCTCTGCAAGCAGTAGCCATCCGGCGTCTGCTTCCTGCTTCGCGATGACCCTGCCGGCTGACGCACATCTCGGCCAGGTGAGCCTGACCGTCGGTGATCTCGATCGATCGCTGTTGTTCTATCGCGACGTGCTCGGGTTTACCGAGGCCCGCCGCGAAGGCAGGGTGTCGTTCCTCGCGCCGCCAGGCGGGCGCGTGTTGATCGAGCTCCATGAGCGGAAGGATGCGATCGCGAAGCCTCGCCGTAGCTGCGGCCTCTTTCACTTCGCGATCCTCGTTCCATCGCGCGCCGCGCTCGGCCGATCGCTGCGCCGGTTGACGGAGAAGCGATGGCCGATGAGCGGCGCCGCCGATCACCTGGTCAGCGAAGCGCTTTACCTGAATGATCCTGACGGCCTCGGCATCGAGATTTACCGCGACCGGCCGCGCGATTCCTGGCAGACGAGCGACGGCGAGCTGGCGATGGCGACGGATCCGCTGGACCTGCAGGCGATCCGCGACGAGCCGGGGGCCGAGTCGCGGTGGAGCGGTCTCGAACCGGGCACGACCATGGGTCACGTGCACCTGCACGTCCCGCACCTCGACACCGCCGAGGCGTTCTATTGCGGGCGGATCGGCTTCGAGCCGATCGTGCGCCGCTATCCGGGCGCGCTGTTCGTCGCGGCCGGCGGGTATCACCATCACCTGGGCCTCAATACCTGGGTGGGCGCCGGCGCGCCGCCGCCTCCTGAAAACGGGGTCGGCCTGCGCGCGTTCGTGATTGAATCAAAGGCCGTTCAGCCGCAAAATGTGCTCGACGAGGCGACGCGTGTCATGGTGTCGCTCGCCAACTAGATGCGACTGATTCTGATCATCTGCCTGTTGCTCCCCTTCGACTTGCGTCCGCAGGTCAACGACCTGCGCGCGCTCGCTCATCCCTCGACTTCGCTCGGGATGACCCTGAGCTTGTCGAAGGGTCAGGGCAAGCAGGACGTCGAGCGCGACGTGCAGCGCATCGCGATGCAGGGATGGCTGGCCGCGCGCGCGCTCGTGCCGAAGGGCGGAGCCCTCGATCTGCTCGGCCCGGTCAATATTCGCCTGAAGGAGCTCGACGCCATCCCGAGCAGGTCGGCGCGCTACGCCGAGATCGCGATCCGCGCCGCGGTGTCGGCGGCGCAGGAAGAGCGGGACGAGATGGAATTGCTGCTCGCCCACGCGCGCGACTTGTCCAATCAAATGGGTGCTGGCGCCGGCACGCCGCCGGAATGGCCGCTGCCGATCGATGAGCTCGAAGGCGAGTTGTGGTTCGAGGTGGACCGTTACCCCGAAGCGCGTGACGCCTATGAGCGCGCCACCAGGCAACGACCGACCCCGAACGCGTGGATCGGTCTCGCTCGCGCCAGCGACCGTCTCGGCGATACGGTCACCGCCTGCCGCGCCTACACGACCGCCGCAACGACGCAGAATCTGCCGACCGCGGTAGAACTTGAGATCTCGATCTACGCCCTGAAGTGCAAGATCTGAAGCGTTTCGGCATGTAACGGGGTCAGTCCCGGTTACAACTGGTCGGCCAGCAGGGCGCCGCCGCCGAAACTCATTCGATGGGGAACCGGCCCGCCCTCGGTCACTCTGACCGCGCAGTATTTGAACTCCGGAATTTTTCCGAACGGATCGAGGACCGGGTTCGTCAGCATGTTGGCGGCGGCTTCGTAAAAACAGAACGGCACGAACACCGTGCCTCGCGGCGTGCCATCGTCGGCGCGCGCGTAGAGTGAGATCCGGCCGCGCCGTGATTCGATCGTGAGGATTCCGCCTGGCGCGATGTGCATCGCTTCGAGCTCGAGCGGGTGCAAAGACGCCACCGGTTCCGGTTCGATGTAATCGAGGTTCGCGGCGCGGCGGGTCATCGATCCGGTGTGCCAGTGTTCCAGTTGCCGCCCGGTGATGAGCACCATCGGATAGTCGGCGTCCGGCCGTTCCGCCGCGGTGATCAGATCGGCCGGTACGAACTTCGCCCGACCTGATTTCGTCGGGAACGTGTCACAGAAGACGACGGGGTCTCCCGGATCGCCCACTTGGATGCACGGATAGGTGACGGCCGAATCGCGCTCGAGCCGGTCCCAGGTGATGCCGGCGATCGAGTCCATGCACGTCCGCATTTCGTTGAAGACGTCTCGCGGATGGTCGTAATACCAGTCGACGCCAACGCGGCGCGCCAGCTCGTTGAGAATCCAGAAGTCCGGCCGAGCCTCGCCGGGTGGGTCAATCGCTTTGCGGCCGAGCTGCACCATCCGATCGGTGTTGGTGACGGTACCGATCTTCTCGGGCCACGCAGTGGCGGGTAGCACGACATCGGCCAGATACGCCGTCTCCGTGAGGAAGATGTCCTGCACCACCAGGTGATCGAGCGTGGCCAGCGCCTCACGCGCGTGATTGACGTCCGGGTCCGACATCGCGGGGTTCTCGCCCATGATGTACATCCCGCGAATCTCACGCTGCTTCGCGGCGTTCATGATCTCGACGACGGTAAGTCCCGGCTCCGGATCGAGCGTGGCATGCCAGAGCTGTTCGAACCGCTGGCGCGCTTCGGGTGTGGCCACCCGCTGATAGTCGGGATAGAACATCGGGATCAGCCCGGAATCCGACGCGCCCTGCACGTTGTTCTGCCCGCGCAGCGGATGCAGCCCCGAGCCGGGCTTGCCAATCTGGCCGGTCGAGAGCGCCAGCGCGATCAAACACCTGGCGTTGTCGGTGCCGTGAACGTGCTGCGAGATGCCCATGCCCCAGAAGATGATCGACGCCTTCGAGGTCGCGTAGAGTCGCGCGACTTCACGGATCGTCGTCGCCTCGATGCCGCAAATCGGTGCCATCCGTTCCGGTGCGAACATCTTGACGTTCTCCGCGAGCGCTTCATATCCGGAGGTGCGATCGCGAATGAACGCCTCGTCAACGAGGCCCTCTTCGACGATGACGTGCAGCATCGCGTTGAGGAGCGCCACATCCGTGTCGGCATTGAACTGCAGGTAATAGGTGGCGTGCCGTGCCAAATCACTGCGCCGCGGGTCGGCCAGGATCAGCTTCGCGCCCGACTTGGCGGCGTTCTTCATCCACGTCGCGGCGACCGGATGATTGACGGTGGGATTGGCGCCGATCACGAAGATGACGTCCGCGCGAGCGGCGTCGCGGACCTGGTTGGAGACCGCGCCGGAATTGATGCCTTCCATCAGCGCCGCCACACTCGACGCATGACACAGTCGCGTGCAGTGGTCGACGTTGTTGGACCCGAAACCGGTGCGGACCAGCTTTTGGAACAGGTACGCCTCTTCGTTGGTACCTTTCGCCGAACCGAACCCGGCGAGCGATCGCTTGCCGTACGTATCGCGAGTATCGCGCAGGCCTTTGGCCGCGAGGTCGAGCGCTTCGTCCCACGTGGCTTCGCGAAACACCTGTTGCCAGTTCTCGGGATCGACGACGAAATCCTTGTGCTTGGCGACGCCCGCTTTGCGGATCAGCGGCTTGGTGAGGCGATGCGGATGCTGCACGTAATCGAAGCCGTAGCGACCCTTCACGCAGAGCCGCGACGCATTCGCTGGTCCATCTTTCCCCTGGACGTAAAGGATCGTGTTGTCCTTGACGTGGTAGGTCAGCTGACAACCGACGCCGCAATACGGACACACCGAATCGACCTGCTTGTCGGGCACGATCAGTGCGGCATCGCGGGCGGGCATCAGCGCGCCGGTCGGGCAGGCTTGCACGCACTCACCACAGGCGACGCACGTCGAGTCGCCCATCGGATCGTCGAAGTCGAACACGATCTTCGATTGGTTGGAGCGAAACGCGTAACCGATCACGTCGTTGACTTGCTCTTCGCGGCAGGCGCGGACGCAGCGCTTGCACTGGATGCAGGCGTCGAGATGCACTGCCATCGCCGGATGCGAGAGGTCTTCAATCGGCTGATGCCGCGGCGCGAAGCGCGGCTTGCCGACGTTCATCTTCCTGGCCCAGAGATCGAGCTCGGAGTTGAGCGTATACGTCCGCTCGGGCATGTCCGACAGCAGCAGCTCGATCGACATCTTCTGGCTGGTGAGGGCTCGCGCGCTGTTGGTCGTGACCGCCATCCCGTCCTTGGGGTAGCGGCAGCAGGAGGCCGCCAGCACGCGCTCGCCGGTGATCTCCACCATGCAGGTGCGGCAGTTGCCATCGGGCCGCATGCCGTCCATGTGGCAGAGGCGCGGGATCTCGACGCCGTGACGCTCGGCGGCTTCGAGAATGGTTTCGTCCGCAGTCGCGGCCACGGTCTGTCCGTTCAGCGTGAACGACACCGGCTTGGTCACGACGTCCGTCAGCTTCTGGTGCATTTCGCCCTATTGCTTCGTAATGTTCACTGGAATCTGTACTCGTCCCGTTACCACGCTCATGCTGACACTCGAAAAATCCGCAGTGCCTGTAATGGCGCTGCCGTTCAACGCACCGGTGAAGTCCCAAATCTGGCCGAAGTCCCCGCGGAAGTTCTCCGGGTCGGTGCGATTGCTGACCTCGTGATGGAACGTGATGTTACTGGTGGAGCCGCCGACGGCTGGGTCGTGCTGACCCCAACCGAAGGTGCTGATGGTCGCCGTTCCCGTAAAGTTCGTACACGTCGTTGACACGAAATTCCGAGTCCCACCCCAATTAGCCTTGCCGCTGACGTTGGTGCCGTCGATGGTCAGCGTCATTTTTAGAGTGCTTGTGAACGAGTACAGCGCACTGCAGGACCCGTAGTTTTCAGTCATCTGGAAGTTGAGCGGTCCTGAGTACTCGTCGCCGCCTCCGAGGACTTTCGTCGTGGCTACGGCGCCGCCAGCCACTGCGGCACCGGCCAAGACCAGTGTGGTCGTCGATAGTCCACCGCCCGCGGCAGCGCCACCGGACGATCCGCCAGCCGTTCCGCCGGCCGATCCACTCGATGGGCCGCCCGCCGCTCCCGAGACGGCCGCGGCTTCGGCGGCCGTCATCACATTGGTCTGCGCAATCGTCACCGCCGCCGTCTGTCCTTGGAAGGCGGCGGTCGCAGAGATTTGGAGCGACCCTGCGCCACTTGGGACCAGGCCGCTGACCGCCGCGCGCCCCGCCGCGTCGGTGGCCACGGTCAGCGTCCGCGCACCGGCAAAGGTGGCGCGGCCTCTAGTCACGGTAAACCGCACGACGGCGCCGGCAACGGGCTGGTTGTTGCGATCGCGAACTTCGACCACCGGTGCTACGGCCGTCTTCTGTTGAATGATATTGACGGCGCCCTCGCCTTCGATCACGGCGATCCGCAAGGCTTCCCGGCCCGAAGGCGACTGCACAGACTCCCGGGCCTGCAGAGCAGACGGACGAACGATGCCGACCACGGCGGCGAGCAAAAGTGCGATCGTGGTGCCTCGCTTGATTACCAACACAAGGTGCATTACTCCACTTCCCTGGGAAAATATTTCAACACGGTCAGCATGGGATTGGGCGCCGCCTGGCCGAGACCGCAGATCGACGCATCCATCATGGCCTGCGACAGCTCCTGCAGGAGCGGCCTGTCCCAACGCTTGGTCTTCATTAACTCGAGCGCCTTGACGGTCCCGACGCGGCACGGAGTGCACTGGCCGCACGACTCGTCGGCGAAGAACTTCATCACGTTGCGCGCCGCGCCGGCCGCGGAATCCTGGTTCGACAACACGATGATTGCCGCCGACCCGATGAAGCAGCCGTATTCGTTCAAGGTATCGAAGTCGAGCGGCACGTCGGCCTTCGACGCCGGCAGGATTCCTCCTGACGCGCCACCGGGAAGATAGCCGTAGAGCTGGTGCCCGTCGAGCATGCCGCCGCAGTATTCGTCGATGAGCTCACGCAACGTGATGCCTGCGGGAGCGAGGTGCACGCCCGGCTTGTTGACGCGGCCGCTGACCGAGAACGAGCGCAGTCCCTTCCGGCCGTGGCGGCCGTGGCCAGCAAACCACTCCGGCCCTTTCTCGAGAATGTCGCGCACCCAGTGCAGCGTCTCCATGTTGTGCTCGAGAGTGGGCCGGCCGAACAAGCCGACCTGCGCCACGTACGGCGGGCGCAGCCGCGGCTCGCCGCGCTTGCCCTCAATGGATTCGATCATCGCGGACTCTTCGCCGCAGATGTAGGCGCCGGCGCCGCGTCGCAGCTCGATCAGCGGAATCGCATACGGTGGATTCGCCTGCAGCACAGCGATCTCTCGCTCGAGGATTGCCCGGCAGCCGTGATACTCGTCGCGCAGGTAGATATAGACCGCCTCGATGCCGACCGCCCACGCCGCGATCAGGGCGCCTTCGAGAAAGCGGTGCGGATCGCGTTCGAGATAGTAACGGTCCTTGAACGTCCCGGGCTCGCCCTCGTCGATGTTGATCGCGAGCAGGCGCGGCGCCGGCTCGGCCGAGACCAGCTTCCATTTGCGGCCCGCGGGGAAGCCGGCGCCGCCGAGGCCGCGCAGGCCCGAGTTCTCCATCACCGAGATGACATCCGCCGGTGTCTTGTGCCCGGCAACGCATGCGGCAGCGAGCGCGTAGCCACCAGACGCTCGATAAGCGGCGTAATCAATGTGGCCAGGAGTGGCGACCCCGCTGGCGGGATGTGTGACGTCAGCGGCGTCCACGGCCGCCGACACCGACGCAGCCGTTGCGTGCGGGATCGGATGTTGGCCGACGACGGCGACGGGCGCGGTCTCGCAGCGTCCGACACATGGCGCGGCTTTCACGCGCACACGGGCGCCGATGCTGCTTTGCAGCGTCGCCAGCAATTCGTGCGCGCCCGCAAGCTCACAGGAGATCGAATCGCAGACGCGGACGGTGATAGCGGGTGGCAGCGACTCTCCCTCTTTGATCACGTCGAAGTGGTGGTAGAACGTCGCCACTTCGTAGACCTCGGCCATTGCCATTTTCAGGTCGCTTGCGAGGGCCACGAGATGACGTGCTTGCAGGCAGCCATAGCGGTCCTGGATTTTGTGCAGGTACTCGATCAGCAAATCGCTGCGGCGTGGCGCATCGCCGAGCAGGGCGCGCACCTCGTCGCGCGCCGTCGGATCAACGCGGCGTCCCTTCGGCGTGGACCGCACGCGGCCGCGCCTGGGCGAAGAAGGAACACTCGAGCTCATTAAGCGCCATGCTACCATCCGACAGTGTCAGCCGGCCCGCCTCAGGCGGGGCATCGGGATCCCTCTTATGCATGTCGAATTTCTAGGCGTCTCACGCGACCGCGCCGGCATCGCGGACATCGACGTTCAAGCGGAGACGCTGGGACGGTTGCTGGAGACGCTGGCGGCGCAGATGCCGGGGTTGGCTCCGCTGATCGTCGTCGATCGACTGCACCCGTCGCTCGCGGCCAATCTCAATGGCGATCGCTTCATCAGCGATCCGGAGACACCCCTTGGTGACGACGACCGAGTGCTGATTCTCTCAGCCGACGCCGGAGGGTAACGTGCCGTTCGGTTATCACGGCTGCTACCTCCGCATCGACCTATCGCACCCCTCGACTTCGCTCGGGGTTGCGCTCGTGCCGCTGGCCGAGACGGTCCTGCGTCAGTTCATTGGCGGCAGCGGCCTCGGGGTGCGGCTGCTGCTCGACGAAGGGCGCGCGCACAGCGACGCGCTCGATCCCCGTGCTCCTCTCATCTTTGCCTTCAGTCCTCTGGTTGGCAGCTCGCTCACCACCTCGGCGAAGTTTGCCGTCGTCAGCAAGAGTCCGCTGACCAATCGCATCAACGACTCGCTCGCCAGCAGCGGCTTTGCCATCGCCGGCAAGAGCTGCGGCTGCGACGCCATTGTCATCGTCGGACGCGCCTCCGAGCTTTCGGTTCTGATCATTGAAGACGATCAGGTGCGCGTGGAATCCGCGGCTGACTGTGCCGGCATGACGTGCCAGGCAACGGACACGCAGTTGCGGGCGCGTCTCGGCGCGAACTTTCGGATCGCCACCATCGGTGCCGCGGGGGAGAAGGGGGTCCGCTACGCCACCATCTCGCACGACGGCCGCCATGCCGGCCGCGGTGGCAGCGGCGCCGTGATGGGCGCCAAGAACATCAAGGCGATCGCCGTCAGGGGCACGCAGCGTGCCGAGTGGGCGCACCCGCGCCAGATGACCGCGATCAGCAAGGACCTGTCGCGGCGATCGTTCGGTCCGGCGACGGCGAAGTACCGCGACCTTGGCACCGCCACCAACCTGTTGACGTTCAACCGCTTCGGCGCGCTGCCAACGCGAAACTTTCAGACCGGCACGTTCGCTGAAGCGGAGAATCTTTCCGCCGAGCAGCTCACCGCCACGCGCGCGAAGACGACAGACAGTTGCGTGACGTGCACGATCGGCTGCGAGCATCTCTACGCGACACCCAACGGCGCTGTCCGCGTGGAGTATGAGAGCCTGTTCGCGCTTGGGTCACTGTGCGGCGTCGGCGACGCCGACGTCGTGTTGCGGGCATCACAGCGATGCGACGAGCTTGGTCTCGACACCATCAGCACTGGCGGGACGATCGCCTTTGCGATGGAGTGCGTCGAGCGCGGCTGGCTCGATGCGCCATGGCTGGTGTTTGGCAGCGGCGACGCGCTGCTGCGTGCGATCGATGAGATTGGCTCGCGCGACGGCGTCGGCGATCTGCTCGCAGACGGCAGCCGCGCCGCGGCGCACGCGATTGGGCACAACAGCATCGCGATCGCGGCACAAGTCAAGGGCCTCGAGATGCCCGGCTATGAGCCGCGGGCGTTGCAGACCATGGCGCTCGGGCTTGCCGTCGGCGCGCGGGGCGCCGATCACAATCGCAGCGGCGCCTATGAAGTGGACTTCTCGGACAAGGTCGACCGCCGACATGCCACGCTGGAGTCGGTTCGCCACGCCATCGACACGGAAGACCGGGCGGCGCTGATGGACTCGCTGATCGTCTGCAAATTCCTCCGCGGCGTGTTCGAGGATTTTCATGGCGAGATGGCGGCGATGTTGCGCAGTGTCACCGGCTGGGACGTCACCGCCAGCGAACTGCGCGACACCGCCGCACGCATCGTCGCCGCCAAGCGCGAGTTCAATCTGCTGGCCGGCTGGACCCGGGACGAAGACACGCTGCCCGAACGGTTTTTCGATTCGCCGCTTCCCAACGATGCCATGGCGCGCCTCGGCCGCGAGCAGCTCGACGCGCTCGTGGCGGAGTATCACAGGCAACGCGGCTGGTAAGGAACGTAGGGGCGGGTCTTCAGACCCGCCCGTCAGGCGGGACTAAAGTCGCGCCTCTACGTGCTATAGGCCGGCGTCAGAGAGCGCCTCGCGATAGTCCTCGGGTGTGTTGAGGTTCCGCAGCGTCCTGAGCTCCGGATCGACCACGGTCATTTCCTCCGGCTGGACGCGGCGCGTGCGCACGGCGTCGAAGAGGAACGCGGGCCGCAATCGATCGCCCGCGAGCAGCGACTCGACGTGCGCGAGCGTGTTGCGCCGGTAAACCGCCGAGAGCGGATGCGGAAAGCCGTCAACTTCCATGACGGCGATATCGTGATCGCCCATCAGAGCGATCATCCGTTCGACAAACGCCGGCACCAGCAGCGGGACGTCGCAGCTCGTGATGTAGGCCGCATCGATCGACTCCGGCAGAGCGCTCAAGCCGGCGCGGATTCCTTCAAGCGGCCCTTTCGCCTCGCGCTCGTCCCTGGTGACGCTGACCCCGTCTGGCAGCGGCGGGAGCGCCTGCTCGCGTGCGGCGACAACAACTATAGGACAGACCACCGTGCCCAACAGCCGAACGACGCGTTGCAGCATGGTCTCGGCGCCGAACGGCAGCGTGGCCTTGGGTGCTCCCATTCGAGTCGACTTGCCGCCGCACAAGATGATGCCGCCAAAGGTCACGCAGTGCTTTCGTCGAGCATCAAGCGATTGCGTCCAGCTGCTTTGGCGCGGTACAAGGTCGCGTCGGCGGCGTCCAGGACCAACTCGGGTGTGGAGTGTCGCTTCGATCGCTCTGCGATGCCGATGCTGATGCTGATGTCGACCCTCGCGGCACTCGTCGGCCCCGTCTCCTGTGCCGGTCGCGGCTTGCGTGCCGGCCGATCGGGACCGCGCACGACAAACCCGGCGTCGGCGATGGAACGGCGCAGCGACTCCGCGAACGGCTCTGCCTCCCTCGCTGAGCGGCCTCGAAACACGACGAGAAATTCCTCGCCGCCGTAGCGGAACGCGCGCCCGCCACCGCCCACTTGCGACAACTTCGCCGCGACCATCTTGAGCACCTGGTCTCCGACGTCATGGCCGTAGGCGTCATTGAACTTCTTGAAATGGTCCACGTCGCACATCGCGATCGCGTAGGTGCCGCCCAACTGTTCCATGACATTGTTGAATGCCCTGCGGCCGGGCAGACCGGTGAGCTCGTCACGGAATGCGATGTCATACCCATGTTCGAGTACCGCGAAGATCAGGATGAGGCCTGCTGTGCCCGAGTAGAAGAAGAGCGCGTCCGAGACCGCGCCTTTAGGCCCCGCCTCCAGTTGGTTCAAGCCCAGAAACATCGCCACCAATGCCCACAGCATTCCTTGCTCGACTTTGGTGCGCCTGCGGAAAACCAGCGTCAGAAGGGTGAGCGCTCCGATTGCAAACGAGAGCTGCGCGATCCACGGCAACCCCACATTCACGCCAAACCCTTCGCTCCAAGCGAGAGGCGGCCAGTTCGGACCATTCCTCTGTGCGATCCACATCAGCCCGAACGGTTGTGCGGCGACGATCCCGAGCTTGAGAAGGCCACCGAACGTCATCAACCCGCGCTCTTTCGACACCGCGAGGACGCTGAGGTTGAGGGGAAGGAGGATCGCTACGGCAAGCTTCACCATGGTGGAATCGGTGACCCATGGCCCAAGCACGAGAACGGTCAGGACGACGGCCGCGGCGCTGCAGAGCAATCGGGCTTGGTCGTAGTACATGCTCAGAAGCACACCGACCACAAGCGCGTCGAAGCAGAAATAGGCCGCGTACGGCGCCGCGGCACTTCGCACCACTTCTTCGCGCTGAACTGCCCAGGTCGCGAGCACCAGCACGCCCCCTGGCACCAGCAGGCTCGCGAGAAACCGTAGTGTGATGAGCGGGCGTTCCATGGTCATGCCGGCGCCTCGATGCCCCGGCTAAATCGACCGACGGCGAAAGAGCAGCACGAGGGCGACCCCCCATCCGGCTATGGCAAACCACAGCGCCGGCTGTTTGACTAGAGCAGGAACCGTCGCGGGCGGCACTGGCGCGGGTGCCGCGGGCGGCGCCGGCGCTGCCTCGATGCGCTCAATTTTCGGGGGAGGTGCGGACGTCTTGCCGGCGGCTGCTTCCGCTCTCCTCAGTTTCGCCAGCTCGTTGCGCGCGTCTCTCAAGTCGCTCTCTAACTGGCGCATCAAGAGACCGCCGACCGCACCCATCGCGAGGGCACGAGCATTCTCCGCGCTCTGCGCCGACGTGCGGGCAAACTGGGCGACCGCTTGATCCTTCGGGTCTTTCTCGTAGGCGGCTTCGGCCCGAGTCAGGAACGTCCTGGCCTGCTTGAGCGCTTCGTGGGTGTAGGCCTCTTCTTTCATGTTCGCGTTGATCTTGCCGTCGCCCGCCAGTACGCCCGACTTCGACGCGAGCTCCACTGCTTTACGCGCCTGAAGAAGCTGATTGGGAATGCCGGCGACCGCGGCGCCACGGGTCGTATCGTAGGCCGCGTAATGCGTGAAGAAGAACAGCTCGCCCTTGATCGGGAGCGCCGCGTTCGCGCTCCTGGGAACTTGCCTCACGCTGTAGAGGACGACCTGCGCGCTCGGATCGACGACGGCGTAGTTCGGCTCGGCGGTGACCATGAGCCAGAACGTTTGGTATGGAGTGGTCAGGTTGACGGGAATCGGCTGTTCGTCTGCGAAGGTGATCTCCCCGAGGTTGGACGCCTTGCCATCCACCGAAACGGCCCATAACACATACGTCAGGAAGTCCTTCCCCAACCTGTGCGCGGGCACCAGGCCTGAAATCCCGCCGCGGTTGATGTCCAGTTCGACGAAGCCCGGACGGCTGCCAATCTTGACTTTGATCTGGGCTTTTGGAGCCAGGCGCGTGCCACGCATCTGCACGTCCGTCGAGTCCGCGAGGTGCCGGTAACTGAGGATCTGACCTTCGGGCTCCTTGACTTCGATCACCTTCAGCGGGACGGTTCTGTGGGCGAGTGTCTGCGCGTCCGCAAACGACGCCATCGCGGAGGCCAACATCAACAAAATCAGCGGGTTGACCCGATACCGCACCGGAAAGGCCAACGCAAAACTCCAGTTCTTCTCGAGCATTGACCCATGTTATCGGCAGGTTGGGTGCTGGCCAGAGGCCGCGCCGTTTACTACTATCAGTTTGACAGTAGTATCAAAACGACAGTAGGCTGATGCGCATGACCCAGGATCGCGACCGCATCGATCGTTTTCTGCCGCTCAAGCCGTTCGTACTGGACGTCTTGCTCGAGCTGGCCGAGGGCAAGAAGCATGGCTGGGCGCTGATTCGCGATCTGCAGCAGCGCGATGGCGGCGATCGCATCCTGCCAACGAATTTCTATCGAACGCTGCGGGCGCTTCGAGACGACGGGCTGATTGAAGAAGCGAAGGGCGATGCCAAGGAGGACGCGTCCGAGCGCCGTCAGTACTTCAACCTGACGACGCGTGGCGCAACGGTCGCCCGGGCGGAAGTCAGGCGGCTCGAGGCATTGGTGGTCGATCCCAGAGCGAGGAAGCTCCTGAAGGCCCGTTATCCATGAAGGCCAGCCGCTCGCTATACCGATGGCTGCTCCGGTTGTGTCCAGCCGATCTGCGGCGTGAGTTCGGCGACGAGATGGCAGCGATCTTTCTGCAGTCGCTGCACCGCGCGCGCGGGATCGGCAAGGCGCGGGTGTGGGCGCGGGCGCTGTCGGACGTGATCAGGCACGGGCTGGGCGCCCGGCAGGATAGCTGGCAGAAATTCAGGAAGACCTCGGCGTACGTCGAGTCGGAACTCGTAGGATGGTGGATGGATACGCTTCGATACGATCTCCGGCACGCGATTCGAGCGATGTCGCGGCAGCCCGCCACCAGCCTGATCATCGTGGTGACGCTGGCGCTGGCGATCGGCGCCAACACCGCCGTGTTCTCCGCGGTTCATACCGTGCTGATCCGGCCGTTGCCGTACCCGCAACCTGAATCCCTGGTGATGTTGTGGGAGAAGCGCGAAGCCGAGGGCGTGATGAAGAACGCCGTCTCGCCCGCCGACTACCTCGACTGGGCGCGGACCGCGACGTCGTTTACCGGGATGGCGGCGATGACGGAAGTCACTGCCGACCTCACCGGTGAAGGCGACCCGGAGAAGGTGACGCTGGCGGCGGTGTCGGCGCCGTACTTCGAGGTGTTCGGGACCGGGCCGTTGCATGGCCGGACCTTCGAGCCAGGCGATTACACCCTTACCAACCGTGCCGTCATCCTCGGTCACGCGCTCTGGCGGCAGCGCTTCGGCGGCGATC
>JAYWEJ010000301.1:0-16665 GCA_043779345.1 Acidimicrobiia bacterium
CCGCAGGACATTCGGCCAGTTCTCGCGAATCAGGTATATGAGGTCCGCAGATTCTGCGCCCTGCGGACAGCGGCCAGGCAGCAGAAACTGCAACTGCAACTACAAACTCAACTTTAAACTTTAGACCTTGGACTTTTAACTACCGCAATCACCAGCTCCCCCAGATCCTGCGCCTTTCTGTCGCCGACTCCGTAAACATGGCGGAGCTCATCGACCGTCTTCGGCTTCGAACGCGCGATCTCGCGCAGCGTCGTGTCGTGGAAGATGACGTACGGCGGCACGCGGCGCCGGCGCGCGATCTCCAGGCGGAGCACGCGCAGCTCCTCGAACAGATCGCGATCGACGCCTTCCCATCCCTCGGTCTCGACACGGGCGCGCTTCGGCAGCCGGCGATCCGGACGCTTCTGCCGCGCCAGTGACAGATCGGGCGCGGCGCCGGCGTCCTTCAGCAGCGCCAGGCCGTCGCTGGTGATCTGCAGGATCGGATACTCGTCGCCGCCCTGCTGCAGCAACCCGTGCGCGAGCAGCTGATCGATGTAGCCGCGCAGCTCGTCGATGGTCGCGTCCTTCATCAAGCCGAACACCGACAGCTCGTGATGACCGCGCGAGCGGACCTGCTCGCTGTCGCTGCCGCGCAGGATGTTGGTGACGTGCCCGGCGCCGAAGCGCTGGCCGACGCGGGCCACGCACGACAGCACCTTGCGGGCGACCGTGACCGGATCCGCCACCGTTTCAAGCTCGCCGAGGCAGTAGTCGCACGCGCCGCAATCGTCCTTCGTGAAGGTCTCGCCGAAATAGCTGACGAGACGCTTGTGCCGGCAGCCGACGCTGGCGGCATACCGCTCGATGTCGCGCAACAGGCCGCGGCGCGCCTCCGACAGCTCGCCGTTCTTCTCGAGCATGACGCGCCACTTGAGGAAGTCCGCGCCCGATGCGATCAGCACGCACTCCGCCTCGAGCCCGTCTCGGCCGGCGCGGCCTGACTCCTGCTGGTAATGTTCGAGCGACTGCGGCGCGCCGGCGTGGATCACGAACCGCACGTCCGATCGATCGATGCCCATCCCGAACGCCACCGTCGCCACCATCAGATCGATCTCTTCGTTCAGGAACGCGTCCTGGTTGCGGTGCCGCTCATCGTCCGCCATGCCGGCGTGGTACGGGCGCGCCCGCCAGCCGGTGTCGCTCAGCCACTGCGCCAGGGCGTCCACTTCCTTGCGCGACGAGCAATAGATGATGCCCGCCTGACCGCGGTGGCGCTCGAGCACCTCGAGGATCTGCGCCTTCAGGGCCGAGCGCGCCAGCACGCGATACACCAGGTTCGGCCGATCGAACGATCCGACCAGCTCGGTGGCGTTGCGCAGTCCGAGCTGCGCGACGATGTCGCGCCGCACGCGCGCGGTCGCGGTCGCGGTGTAGGCATGCAAACCGATGGTCGGCCAGCGCTCGCGCAGCCGCGCGAGCTGGCGATACTCCGGACGGAAGTCATGTCCCCACTGGCTGATGCAGTGCGCTTCGTCCACGGCGATGAAGCTGACCGGCCGCGACGACAGCATGGTGAGGAATCCGTCGCCGCCGTCGCCGACCAGGCGCTCGGGCGCGACGTAGAGCAACCGGTACTTGCCGTCACGCACGCCGCGCGCGACCTCGCTCTTCACCTCCGACGGCAGCGAGCTGTTGTAACAGGCCGCCGCGACGCCGTTGCCGACGAGCGTGTCGACCTGGTCCTTCATCAGCGAGATCAGCGGCGAGACGACGATGGCGAGGCCGTCGCTGGCGATGGCCGGTGCCTGGAAGCAGATCGACTTGCCGCCGCCGGTCGGCAGCACGAGCAGCGAATCGCCGCCCGACAGCACGGCCTCCATCGCCTCGCGCTGCAACGGGCGGAACGAGTGATAGCCCCAGTACTGTTCAAGAATGCGGGAGAGGTCGGACACAGCAGCGATTTCAGATCTCAGATTGCAGATTTCAGATTGATTGCTTCAATGTATCAATCAATCTGAGATCTGCAATCTGCAATCTGCAATCGTCAGTGACAAACAGTGAGGCCCCGGTCCAGAACGTTGCCGTTCATGTCCATGAACTGCCACTCGTAGAGCGCGGGGTCGAGCTTGATTCGCAGCATGCCGAAGGTGGCGACGAAAAACTCGGAGTTGAGTCCGGCGCGCACCTTGTTATAAAGCGGCGCGCCGCCGGTGCCGACGGTGAACTGGCGAATGCCCTTCGCGTCGTCGCGACGCTGGCTGGGATCGACCGGCGCGTGGCGCTCATAGACGTGATCGTGACCCGCAATCACGACATCGCCGCCGAGGTTGTACATCAGCTCCCACATGTCGCGCAGGATCGGCGTCGGCCCGTTGATGCCGGAGCTGTCGAACGGATGATGGAGCACCGCCATCGTGCACCGCGTCGGCGCCTGCTGCATCGTCCGCTGCACGAACGCGTACTGTGCCGATGTCCTGGTGATCGGCACGTTCGAGTTCAGCATGAACACGGTCCATTCCCCGGCCTTGAAGCTGTAATACCCGAGACGGTTCGGCCCGCTGCGCTCGCCAAAATAGGTGAAGTATGAATCGGCGCTCACCGACGAGACGTAATCGTGATTGCCGGGAGACGCGCGCATCCGAGACTTGAACTTGCCGAAGCTCGGCTCGAAGCAGTTGCGGAATTCCTCCATGGTGCCGCTCGGATAGGCAAGGTCGCCGGCCAGCAGGATGTCGCCGTCGAAGCGGTCGAACAGCCGCGACAGCGGCCCCAGGGCGGGCGAGCCGCACCAGCCGGTGTCGCCGAGCACGTTCACGAAGATCGACGTATTGCCGGGCGGCGGAATCACGGGCGGGGTCGTCGGGACCACCGGCTCGGGCTCGGGAATGACCGTCACTGGAGGCGTCGTAATTGGTTTATTGGGGTCTACCGAGACAACCGGGGCCGGCGACGTAGGCGAACTTCCGCCACCGCATTCCGTAAATGCGAGCGCACTCCCGATCAGGAGGGCGAGGCCGAGCGCCGGCCGAAGGCGATGTGCCATTAACGTATCTATCGGTCCTACCAGAACGGGGCTTGACGTCCGATAAGACCCTGTAGTCATCATTGTCCATCGTGCCAACCTCAAGTGCAACACGGCTGTTACCAGCCGCAATCGTGTGTCTGCTCGTCTTTGCACCCGGGGTGGCTCGGGGGCAAACGACTGCCGATCTGTTCAACAGCACCACGGTGCAGCGGCTCGATTTGGAGCTCCACAGTTCGGACTGGTCGAAACTGAAGGAAAACTTCAAGACCAATACCTACTACCCCGCCGACCTGATGTGGAACGGGCAGACCGTCCGCAACGTCGGCATCCGCTCGCGCGGCCGCGGCTCGCGTAACGAGCACAAGCCGGGCCTCAAGATCGATTTCGACAAGTATTCGACGAACCAGAAGTTCCTCGGGTTGAAGGCACTGGTCCTCGACAACCTGACGCAGGATCCGTCCGGCATACACGAGACGGTGGCGATGGCCTTCTTGACGCGCCTGGGCATTCCTGCGCCGCGCGAAGCACACGTCAGGCTGTACGTCCGGGGCGAGTACATCGGCCTCTACGCGCTCGTTGAGAATATCGACAAGGACTTCCTCGCCCGCATCTACGGCTCGATTGCTGAAGACGTGCAGAACGACGGCTGGCTCTACGAATTCAGCTGGCAGGAAGACTGGCGCTTCACCGACTTCGGCGCCGACCTGGCTCCGTACAAGCTGCGCTTTGAAGCGACGACGCACGAATCGAAGTCCGACGAGGACAAGTATCGCAAGGTCCAGGAACTGATCACGCTGGCCAACCAGACGCCTGAAGACCGCTTCGTCGAAGTGCTGGGACCGCGGTTCGACCTGCCGGGATTCATCCGCTTCGTCGCGGCGCAGGCCTTCCTCGGCGACACCGACGGCTTCCTGGGCGCGTTCGGCATCAACAACTTCTACCTGTATCGCCTCGAGAACCAGGACACGCACGTACTGATCTCGTGGGACACCGACAACACCTTCTGGGGACCGACCTTCCCGGTGAGGCCGGACGACACCAACGTCCTGATGCAGAAGCTGATGCGCATCCCGGAATACAACGCGCTCTGGTATGCGGAGCTGGCGCGCGCCGCGCAGCTGGCGGAAGCCGACAACTGGCTCGACACCGAGATCATCCGCAGCGTGCAGCTGATCGACGCGGCGATGAGGGAAGACGTCTACAAGCCGTTCTCGAACAACAACTACGAAGGCCAGTCCGGCGCGATGCTGTCGTTCGCGCGCGAGCGCCTCGCCTACGTCAAGTGCGCGCTCGCCCAGGGCGACCGCGCCTGCGGCGGTTAAAGCAGGCCAACGGGCGAACAGGCCAACAGGCCAACAGGAACGCTCGTCACCGCAGGTTGCGATTCATCCCAATCTGATTGACGCTCGCCGCCACCTCGGTCATCGATCGCACGCAGCGCACGACCACCGGCGAAGCGCGCGTGCCGCGCGATCAGTTTCCGGACCTGAAGGCGTCACTGGCATCGTTCAAGAAGCTGCGCGGGGAGATGATGAAGGTCGCGAAGGAATCGCAGGACGACCTGCGCGGCCGGCAGTTCCTCACGGCCAGCCAGGACTTGTACCAGTGGTTCCTGATGATCTCGACGCACTCGCAGCCGCACATCATGCAGATCCGCGAGGTCAAGGCGTCCGAAAAAATAACGAATACGAAGTAACGAATAAAAAACAAAAGGCGGGTACGGAACCCGCCCTTCGTTATTCGTTATTCTCTATGTCTTTATTTCTTATTTCTTAAGCGCAGCCGCTGGTCGTGCCGCAGTTGCTGCACTTGTAGCAGGCGCCGCTGCGGACCATGATCGAGCCGCAGGTGGTGCACGGCGGCGCGTCTTCCTGGTTCTTGATCGTGGCGAACTGCGACGGCGAGGGCACGATGACGCCGGTCGTGCTGACCGTCGCGGTGGTGGCCGGCGCCACCTTGGGCGCGGGCACCGCGGTCGGCTCCGGCGCGTCCATCGCCTCGTCGCGGTTGTTGACGCCGGCATGGAACTGCGCCTGCTGCGAGAGGAACTTCGACGCCATCCACCGGAAGATGTAGTCGACGATCGACTTGGCGAAGCGGACGTCGGCGTTCTTGGTCATGCCCGACGGCTCGAAGCGGACGTGGCTGAACTTGTCGACCAGCGCCTGCAGCGGCACGCCGTACTGGAGCGCGTAGCTGATCGCCTGGGCGAACGCGTCGGCGAAGCCCGAGATCGTCGAGCCTTCCTTCGCCATCACCAGGAAGATTTCGCCCGGCATCCCGTCTTCGAAGAGGCCGACCGTGATGTAGCCCTCGTGGCCGGAGATGTCGAACTTGTGCGTGATCGCCTGGCGCTCATCCGGCAGCTTGCGGCGCGCCGGGGCGCGTGACGCCAGCGCCGCGGCCACCGCGGCCTTGACCGCATCCGCCGTCGACTCGGTGACGATGACACCCCTGGCGTCGATCGCGGCCTTGGTGGTGTTGAGCGGCTGCGTGCGCTTGGAGCCGTCGCGATAGATCGACACGGCCTTGGCGCCGAGGCGCCACGACTCGAGGTAGGCCTGTTCGATGTCCTCGACGCTGGCGTCCTTCGGCACGTTGACGGTCTTGCTGATCGCGCCCGAGATGAACGGCTGGGTGGCGCCCATCATCTTGATGTGGCCCATGTAGTGGATCGAGCGCTCGCCCTTGTGCGCCTTGAACGCACAGTCGAACACGGCAAGGTCGCGCTCCATCAGGTGCGGTGCGCCTTCAATGGTTTCCTGGTCGTCGATGAACTTGACGATGTCGTCGATCTGCGAGGCGGTGTAGCCCAGCTTGCCGAGCGCCATCGGCACCGTCTGGTTGACGATCTTCATCATGCCGCCGCCGACGAGCTTCTTGTACTTGACGAGCGCGATGTCGGGCTCGACGCCGGTGGTGTCGCAATCCATCATGAAGCCGATGGTGCCGGTCGGCGCCAGCACGGTGGCCTGCGCGTTGCGGTAGCCGAAGTCCTCGCCGAGCTCGACGGCGTCGTCCCACGCCTGCTTCGCGCCGGCATGGAGATCGTCGGGCACGTGCTTCTGGTTGATGTCCTTGATGGCGTCGCGATGCTTGCGCATGACGCGCAGGAACGGCTCGCGGTTGATGTCGTAGCCGGCAAAGGGGCCGCCGTGGTCGCGGGCGATGCGCGCCGACTGCGCGTAGGCCTCACCCGTCATGACCGCGGTGACCGCAGCGGCGAAATCGCGGCCGGCATCGCTGTCGTAGGGCAGGCCGCGCGACATCAGCAGCGCGCCGAGGTTGGCGTAGCCGAGACCGAGCGGGCGGAACGCGTGGCTGTTCTTGGCGATCGCCGGCGTCGGGTAGCTCGAGTTGTCGACGAGGATCTCCTGCGCCATGATCATGACGCGGCACGCGGCGCGATAGGAGTCGACGTCGAACTCGCCATCAGGCTTAACGAACGTCATCAAGTTCAGCGACGAGAGATTGCACGCCGAGTCATCGAGGAACATGTATTCCGAGCACGGGTTGCTGGCGTTGATGCGGGCCGTGTTCGGGCTGGTGTGCCACTCGTTGACGGTGGTGTCGAACTGCATGCCCGGATCGCCGCACACCCAGGTGCCTTCGGCGATGGCGCGCATCAGGTCGCGGGCGCGATAGGTGTCGACCACTTCACCGTTGGTGACCGCCTTGGTCTGCCACAGCCCGTCGTCGAGGACCGCGCGCATGAATTCATCGGTGACGCGGACCGAGTTGTTCGAGTTCTGAAAGAACACCGACCCGTAGGCGGTGCCGGTGAACGAGCCGTCGTAGCCGGCGTCGATCAGCGCCCACGCCTTTTTCTCTTCCTCAACCTTGCAGTTGATGAATTCGAGGACGTCGGGATGGTCGGCGTTGAGGATGACCATCTTCGCGGCGCGGCGGGTCTTGCCGCCCGACTTGATGACGCCCGCGAACGCGTCGAAGCCCTTCATGAACGAGACCGGGCCGGACGCGGTGCCGCCGCCGGCGAGCAGTTCCTTCGACGAGCGGATCGCCGAGAGGTTGCTGCCGGTGCCGGAGCCGAACTTGAACAGCATGCCCTCGGTTTTGGCGAGGCCGAGGATCGAGTCCATGGTGTCGTCGACGGAGTTGATGAAGCACGCCGAGCACTGCGGCGCCTTCTCGAAGCCGCAGTTGAACCAGACTGGGCTATTGAACGCCGCCTTCTGGTGCACCAGCAGGAACTTCAAGTCGTCGCTGAACGCCGACAGCGCGCCTTCCGACGCGAAGTACTTCTGCTTGCGCGCCCATTCGGTGATGGTGTTGACGACGCGGCCAATCAGCTGCTTCACCGAGCGCTCGCGATCGGGTGCGCCGACGTGTCCCCTGAAATATTTTGAGACAACGATATTGGTCGCCTGCTGCGACCAGGACTTCGGGATCTCCACCCCGCGTTGTTCGAAAACAACCGAGCCCTTTTCGTTGCCGATGATGGCGTCGCGCAGCTCCCATTCGATCTGGTCGAAAGGGTCAGCGCCTGCCGTCGAGAAGAACCGCGGGAATTCGAGGCCGGGGGAGGCCTGCGCCTTACGGCTGCGTGTCGTCTCCGCGGATTCGGTGTTACCCGTTGATGAACTTATCGTCTGTCCGGCCGGCGCGGCCGACAGACCTTTCTGAGAAGCGCCTTCACGCATGCTTCTTCCTCCGCATAGCGACACCCCTCCCCATGGGGCAATCGCCCTATCAATCACTATTCCAACTTGGTGGTTTGTTACGCGCGGTCCGACTGTCTTCTAAACGCTGCTCTGTTGCTGTTGTGCTCTGTGTTACCCGCTTCGAATCCGCTCGATTCGTCCGGCGCCGGGAGGTGCCTGGCGATCGAAAGTCATCTTCGCGCGCGACGCCAAATATGCGCTCGCAACTATTTGTTGTCAAGCACTTAGAACAACAACATGTTGCGTTTTTTTTTAGGGCACCCGCAATATGTCCGGCTTTCAGGCGTAAAACAAACCATTCGCCCTATTTTCGCTTAACGAAATTATTTCGGCAAGGTAAACCCACGCTCGAGGTGCAAGGCTGTGCAGTATCGGAAACCGCCAAGGGTCTCACAACGTCGCTCTATTGTCAGATGCCGCGAGCTCAGATCAGCGAACGAGCACGGCGGCCATCGTCGCCGCTTTGTCCGCCAGCTTGCCCGCGAAAACGATGTTGCGGGCGCGCAGGGCGTCTTCAGCCTGCTGGATGAAGCGGCGGGCGGTGTCGTACTGCGCGCGGCCGTCGTTGTTCAGTGACGCGGAATTTACACGGGAGAGGTCGCGCGTCGCGCGGCCCAGCAGATCGCGAATGGCGGTGAGTGTTTGCGATTCCGATCCCGGCGTTGGAGTCAACGTGAGCGACGGACCCGTTGCGGGACGTGCAACGGATTCGACCGGATCGGCCGGCGTCGTGGCCGGTTCCGGTTTCTGCTCCGGCCGGGACGGCCGCGCCGGCGGACGCACCGGGGTCGCGGGCTCGACGGCGGGCGCGAGGGGAATTGGCTCCGGCTCTGGCGCGTAGACCGCGACGACGCGCGGCGGCGGCGGTGGCGGATCGAGCCGCGGAATTTCCGCCTCGGTCCGCACCTGTCCCCTGGCGGCGCACGCAACGAGCGAGGCCGTGAGCAGCACGAGCGAACCGACGCGCGCCATCCGCATCTGTCTCATTGTAATCCCCGCTCCACCTTCGCTCGCGCATTCGCGCGAGCTACGGCGCGATCTCGCCGTAGCCGCCTTTGGCGGCGGAGGCGGACGGCAACACGACGATAAACGTCGTCCCGACCCCGACCGTAGATTCAACGTCGATCTCGCCGTTGTGCCACTGGATCGTCCGATACACCATCGACAAACCGACGCCGGTGCCCCGTTCCTTGGTCGTGTAATACAACTCGAAAATCTTGGTCAGATTCTCGGGCGCGATGCCGACCCCTGTATCTTCGACGCGCACGCGGACGCGGTGGTTTGGAAGGGCGGCGCAATTGACGCTGAGCCGGCCGCCCCTGGGCATCGCCTGGATCGCGTTCTGCGCGAGGTTGAGGAAGGCGTCGCGCAGCTGGGCGGCGTCGCCGACCACCAGCAATCCGCCGTCGGTGCAGCCGCGCGCGACCGAGACGCCGGCGCGCTGCGCTTCCGGATTCACCGCATCCATCACACTCGACAGCAGCGGCGAGATCGCGACCGGCCCGAACTTCGCTTCATCCGGCCGCACGAACTTCAGGAACCCCTGGATGCGCTCGTCGAGCCGACGGATCTCCTGCTCGATGATCTCGACGTGCTGCGACGCCGACTTGCCCGCCGCGAGCTTCTGCTTCAGCAGCTCGAGATGGATGGTCATCGCGTTGAGCGGATTCTTCATCTCGTGCGCGACACCGGCGGTCAGCCGGCCGACCATCGAGATACGCCGCGACAGCTCGGCGAGCTGGGCCGGCTTGATGCCTTCAGGCGCCGCGGCCCGCAGCTGCGCGCTGACCTGATCGAAGACGTCGCCGAGCTCGCGGAATTCCGCGTCATTGCGCAGATCCAGCGTCGCGCCGAGATCGCCGCGGCCGAGGCGTGACAGGCTGCTGCGAATCACGTGCATCGGCCGCAGCACCACCTGCGCCAGCAGCAGCGACGTGGCGATGGCGATCAGCAGCGCGATGGCGGCGGCAATCGCCGCCGGCGCGAGCGACTGCGTGAGGTCGCGGCGGACCAGCGCGTTGGTCAGGCCAATGCGGATCTCGCCGAACGGCTGATCGCCGAGCGCCATCGGCTGCGTCCACTCGAGATAGGTTTCGCTCTGGTAGATCTCGCGGACCCGCGCAATGCGATTCATCGAGATCAGGTCGTTCAACTGCGGACGGCGCGGCACCGTCTGGCCAACCTGCGCGGGCAGGCTCGAGGCGATCACGACCCCGGTGGTGTCGACGATGAACGCGTCGACCACGTCGGCCGAGTACAACGCCGACTGCAGCGCCGCCTGGACGTACTTGCTCGTGCGCACGTCGTGGTAGGCGGTCTCGGGGGAGGTGATCGCGCTGGCCGCCTGCGAGTAGACCGAGCTGCCATAGAGCTCGAAGCGAACGCGGCTTTCCGCGAGCAGGACACCCGCGGTGTTGATCAGGTTCAGCAGGCTGAGCGCAATCACGATCAGCGCCACCATCACGGTGACGCCGAGCACCTGCTTCTGTTTCAGGGACAGGCGCATCACGCGCCTTTCGTATCCTCTTCCTTGAACCGGTTCAGCTTGTTGTGCAAGGTTTTCAAGCTGATGCCGAGCATCTCGGCGGCGCGGGTCTTGTTGCCGCGGGCGGAGTCGAGCGTGGCCATGATCAGTTTCTGCTCGGCCTCGTCGACGGTCATGCCGGGCGCGATCGTCAGGCCATTCACGGGCGCGGCTGCCGCGGCGGCCGCGGCCGGAGCAATGGCCGGGCCGAACACCGGCAGGTGGCCAGGCTCGATGGTGTCGCCGCGCGCCAGGATGATGGCGCGCTCGATCACGTTGCGCAGCTCGCGCACGTTGCCGGGCCAGTCGTAGTGCTTCAAGATCTGCATGGCCGCCACCGACACGGTCGTGACCGCGCGATTGTCTCGAGCGTTGAATTCATCGACGAACGCTTGAATGAGCAGCGTCAGGTCGTCTTTGCGATCGCGCAACGGTGGCAGGGAGATCGTGAAGACGTTCAAACGATAGTAGAGGTCCTCGCGCAGCCGCCCTTCCCGAATCGCCGTGACGGGATCGATATTGGTGGCGGCGAGCACACGCACATCGACTTCCTGTTCAACCCGCCCTCCGAGCCGGCGGAACTTGCGCTCCTGCAACACGCGCAGCAGCTTGACCTGCGTGGCCGGCGTCATCTCCGCGATCTCGTCGAGGAACAACGTGCCGCGGTCGGCCAGCTCGAAGCAGCCCGCCCGGCGATCGGTCGCACCGGTGAACGCGCCCTTCTCGTGTCCGAAGATCTCACTCTCGAGCAGGGTGTCGGGAATCGCCGCGCAGTTGATCGCCACAAACGGCGCCAGGGCGCGCGGGCTCAGCTGGTGAATCGTCTGCGCGACCAGCTCCTTGCCGGTGCCGGACTCGCCGAGGATCAGCATCGACGCCGGCGTCGGCGCGGCCTGCTCGAGGACCTGGTAGAGCGCGCGCATCGCGGGGCTGTGGCCGATGATGCGGCCGAAGCGGCCGCGATCGTTGAGCTGCCGGCGCAGCGCCTGGTTCTCGCGCTTCTGCCGGTTCATCTCGGCGAGGCGCTCGAGCAGGCGCTGGAGCTTGTTCGGATCGAGCGGCTTGGTGAGGTAATCCTCGGCGCCGGCTTTCACCGCCTCGACCGCGGTATCGACGGTGCCTTGCGCCGTCAGCAGGATCACCTTGATGTGGTCGATTTCAGGCTGCAGCGCCTTCAGCAGCTCGAGGCCGCTCATCCGCGGCATCACCAGGTCGGTGACGACGATCGAGGGGCGGAAGGCGGTGACCTTCTCGAGCGCCTCGGCGCCGTCGGCGGCCTCCTCGGCGGTGAATCCCCACGTCCGCACCAGTTCGGTCAGGCCGCTGCGCGTCGCGGGATCGTCCTCGACGATCAGCACCCGTTCGGCGGTATGCGACGGTTCAGCCACTTTTTTTTAATCTATCATCGGATATCGACCCATCCACGACTATTCCACCCGTTGTCGAGCCGCCGCCACCACCGCGGCGGACCTGGCCGACGTGGGTGGAGATCCTGCTGTGCTCCGGGTATCCGACGCAAATCCTGCTTGGTGGGCTGCTGCTGCTCGCGGGCATGAAGGAGCGCGCCGCCGACGGCTCCCTGTCAGGGACATTCATTTTCGTGGTGTCGATGGCCGATACGGCGGTGCTGCTGGCGCTGATCGTCTTCCTGTTGATCAGAAGGGGCGAGCGTCCGCTCGAGGTGTTTTTCGGCGGCCGCCGGGCCTTGCCGGAGATCGGCTTCGGGATGCTGTCGGTTCCGCTCGTGGTCACCCTGATGATCGCGTTGATGCTCGCGATCCGCCGCTTCGTGCCGGTGCTGCACAACGTGCCCAACAATCCGCTCGAGGGATTGATCGGCACCGGCGCCAGTCCGTGGCTGTTCCTGATCGTGGTGATCGTTGCCGGCGGCGTGCGCGAGGAGCTGCAGCGCGCGTTCCTGCTGCACCGTTTCCGCGGCGATCTCGGCCAGCCATGGATGGGACTATTTATCACCAGCCTGTCCTTCGGTATGGGGCACACGCTTCAGGGCCTCGATGCGGCGGTCGTCACCGGCACGCTCGGCGCGATCTGGGGCGCGATGTATCTCACGCGCGGCGGCGCGCTCGCGCCGATGGTGAGCCACTCCCTCTTCAACAGCAGCGAGCTGTTGAGGATATTCTTGCGGTGATCGAACAATCCGCCTGAAGGCGGATGCTCCACTGTTACTGCTGCAGGATCACGACTTCGGTTCGGCGCTGGAGGTCCGTCACCCAGTCGTCGATCAGCTCCCGCCGCCGCAGGTCCGCGAGCTGCTCGCGGAGGCGCGGCGTCGCCTGCTCGAAGGTGAGTCCCTGCCGATCGAACGACGGCTTCATCTGCGTGTAGGCGCGCGCGAGCTCGGCATCGCTCGGGACCGTCGCCGAAGCAAATCGCTGTGCGAGGTAGGCCTCGATCCGCACATCGTCTCGCACCCAGGTATGCAGGCGCGTCACCGTCAGTCCGTTGGCGTCGAGCACTCGATCGATCGCCGCCTGATCGGGGAACCGCTTGCGCAGGTCGGCGAGCCGCGCGTCGACCGCCGATTCCGACGGCGGCGCCGGCGCGTAGCGCTGCACCTCGCGCAGGATCAACTCGCGCCGGATCAACCGCCCGGTGGTGTCGGCGATCGGATTCGGCGCGCCGCCGGCGTCGATCAGGCCGAGCGCGAGCGCGGCCCGCGCATCGCTGAGCGTGATCGGCTGGCCGCCGACGAGCGCCAGCGTCCGATCGAGCAGCTCGGGCTGAGCCAGCATCACCACCAACGCCAGCGCGCGCATCAAAACGCCTGCCCCAGCGAAATGTGCACCACGTTCGAACGCTCGCGGCCGCCGGTCAGCAGCAACCGCGTGCTCAGTTTCCATCCCCAGTCGACGCGGATCGGGCCGATCGGCGATCGATAGCGGAGGCCCAGGCCGCTCGACGCGCGCATCTCGTCGAGGCGAATGTCGGCGGCGCGCTTGAAGATGTTGCCGGCGTCCACAAACCACACGAACTGCAGCCCCTTCCAGTAGGGCGCGCGGGTCTCGATGTTGAAAATCGCCATGCCGTTGCCGCCCTGTGGAAAACCTTGCGGATCGAGCGTGTCTGCGGTGCCGAGGCGATCGAGCGCGAAGCCGCGGACCGTGGTGTCGCCGCCGGCGAAGAAGCGCTCGCTCGCCGGCAGCTCCTTGATCACGGTCGGAAACAGCTCGGCGCGATCGACGGCGCGCGTCAGGCCGTCGCCCCGAAAGGAGCTTGCCGCGCCGGAGCCCTGGCGCAGGCGGGCGATCTCGAGCGGCGGCGGGACCGCTTGCGGAAACCCGATCGCGACGCCGAGCCGCGCGCCGGCCGCGAGCACGAAGCCGCGGCCGGGCAGCCGGCGATAGATGAAGCCCTGCGCGAACGACTTGACGAAGCCGACTTCGGATCCGTAGATCTTCGCGGCCACCGAGGTGTCGACGCCAACGATGGCGCCCCGCTGCGGATCGAGCACATCGTCGCGTGAGTCTCGCAGGATGGACGCGAAGAACTTCGACAGCTTGACCTGCGGGAACAGCCGGTCGATCAACAGCTGATCGTCCGCTTCGATCTGCTCGTCGAAGACCTTGGTGTAGTCATAGGTGTAGCGGCCGGTGACCGTGAACGTCCCGAAGCGACGGGCATAATCGGAGGTCACGCCCCTGCGATTGAAGGTGAAGCTGGTGCGGCGGCTTTGTTCGAGGAACGCGGTGAACTGCGCGTCGCCACTGGTGTCGAACGCGCGCGGCTCGCGGAAGGTGAAGAGGCTCCGGTAATCGTTGAACCCGTAACCGCCATCGTCGGTGGGATCGGGATTATCGGCGCCAGGTTCGCGCCGGCGCACCGTCATGCGGCCGAACAGCGTGACCGATCGGTTCTTGCCCCACAGGTTGCGGCGGCTGATGCTGAAGAAGCCGCGCGGGCCGATGTCGATCTTGTCGACGGCGCCGCTGCCGTCGTCGTCGCGACCGCCGATGCCGCTGACCTCGAGGCCGCCGCCGTAGTCGACCGTCGTCGTGGCCGCCTCCTCGAGATCGACGAGCACGTCGCGCTTCAGCGAACCGGTGCGCGGCAGCTCGGTGATGCGGACGCGCCGGAACAGGCCGAGCTCGGCGAGGTTGCGCTGGCTTTCGATCATCGCGTCGTCGCTGATCGGCTGGCCGGACCGGATCGTCAGCTCCCGGCGAATCAGGTCGAGGCCGATGCGGTCGTTGCCGTTGATCAACACGCGATCGATCGTGATCTGATCGCCCTCCCGAACCGTCCAGCTGAGCGCGACCAGCTGACGAGCGGTGTCAAAGGCCAGCTGCGAAATCACCGACACATTCTGAAAGCCCTGGCCGCGGTAGGCGCGCTCGAGGGCATCGCGATCGACCGACAGCTGCGGGCGATAAAACGGCTTGCCGCCCTGCAGGCCCATCTGCGCGAGCAGGGTCGCCGACGGCAGAGTCGTATTGCCCTCGAAGGTGACGCCGCTGACGATGGTCTGCGGGCCCTCTTCGATCTCGAAGCGAATCGCGACCGGCCTGAAGGTGACGTTGACGCCCTGGGCCTCGGGCAGGACCTGGATGTCGGGCTTGACCGCCGCTTGCGCGAAGCCGCGGACGCGATACAGCTCGGTGATCGCGGCGGCGACCAGGCCGGCCCGCGCCTCGACAAACGGATCGTCGGGCGTGATCTGCAGCAGCGGCGCGAGATCGGCGTTGGTGATTTTGGTGTGACCCGCGGACTCGACGGAGTGAACGCGATGCAGCGGGCCGCGCGCTATCGTGAACGCGAGGATGAGCTCGCCGCCCTTTTGCTCGCGCGTGTATGGCGCGCGCGCGGTGCGATAGCCCTGCTCGCGCAAGGCGTTCTCGATCCTGAGGCTGGCATCCTCGAGCAGATCTTGATCGACGGAGCGCTCCGCTCGAATCGGCACCAGCTCTTCGCGATCACCTTCCGGCAGCGGATCGCCGGCGAACACCAGGCTGACATGCGGGCCAGGGTCGACCGTGATCGTCACGTCCACCGACAGGGCGTCACCGCTGGCGCGCTGGTGTGTTTCGCGCACTCGCGCCTGGTAGTAGTCACGCTCGCGGAGGGACTCTTCGTACGAGGCAATGCGGGCGTCGAGCGCGACCTGATCGAAGGGCCGTCCCGGCTGGAGCGCGAGGAGCCTGATCACATCGTCCTGGGAGCCGAGCGGCGAGCCGCTGACCGTGACGTTGCCAACGCTGAAACGCGCGCCCGCTTCGATCGTCAGCACCAGCTCCGACTGTTCCGGCGCCGGATCCTGTTCCAGCACGCGCGGCAGCACGGACGCTGCTTCGAACCCGCGGTCGCGATAAAACTCGGTGAGGCGGCGACCGATCTCGACGATCCGGCTCGTCGACGGCGTGGCGCCAAACCGCTCGGTAATTTCGCGGCGGACGTCCGCGGCCGGCAGGACGGCGTTGCCGGTGATCGTGATCCTGGTGATGCGCTTGACCGGGACGAGCTGCCAGCGCAGCGCGATGCCCTGCTCGGTCAACGACGCCTGCGCGCGGACATCTTCGAACCGGCCCAGCCCGACGAGATGATCGATCGTGGAGCGGACGTTCTCCATCCTGAGCGGCTCGCCGACGCGGGTTTCGACCAGCTCGATCACGGCGGCGTCGAGCGCGGGCATCCCGGCGATCTCGACGCGCACGTCGGTGATCGTCTTGCCGAGATACTGGACTTGTCGAGCGGTTGCGGGCGTCGCGCCAATCGCCGTCACCGCCACGATCGCGATCAGCAGGCGGCGCGAATGGCGCATCAGAACGCGTGCCTCTTCCTGACTTCAAGGGCGTAGGTCCGGTCCTCGTTCTGCGACAGCACCCACGACAGCGATTCGCTCTCGTCGAACTCGAGCAGGATGATCTGATCGCGTGTCGTCGACGACAGGCTGCGCGCGTAGGTCAGGAAGATGCGATCCGAAATGCGCTTGCCGATGGTGACGCGGGCGCTGGGGTTCAGGCTCAGCGTCGACGACTGCTGATACGGATCCGACAACAACGGCGTGATCTGGAAGGTATCGACGCCGAAGGTCTGCTCGACGACGCGCCCGACTTCCTGCGTCAAGGCGCCGGTCAGCGCGCGGGTGGCGCGCGCTTCGACCAGCCGCTGCTGGCGCTCTTCGGGACGCCGCAGGCCCGCGAGCTCGATGTCGCCGCTCGGCGCCTGGTCGCTGAACAGCAGTGTCAGGATGTCGAGCGTCTGCAGCGGCGGATCGGACGTGAATTGCGGCGACATCCGTTCCGTCGTGCCCGCCATGCGCATCGTCACCAGGTAGGTCTGTCCCGGCACGCGCACGCGCGTCTCCGCCTCGATGTCGAAGAACGGCTGGATGCGATTGGCGTTCGCGAAATCCAGGCTGCCCCTGGTGACGAGATAGCGGCGGCCCTCGAACTCGACCTCGCCGCGATCGATCTCGGCGTGACCGAAAACCAGCG
>JAYWEJ010000302.1:0-2994 GCA_043779345.1 Acidimicrobiia bacterium
GCCGTTCAGCGTTCCCGAGACCGCCGCAGCCGCAGCGTTCGCTTGATCGAGCAGCGCGCTCGCGCCAGCGGCGTCCCCAAGCGCGAGGCGCGCGAGCGCGTCGGCGCGCAGGCCCAGCGATGCAGGCGCATCAGGCGCGAGAAAGGGCCGCTCGCGCCCGGCCCAGACTTCGCGGCGATGCGCTTCGGCCACGAGCAGGCTGCGGTAGAGCAGCGTCTGCATCTCGACGGCGGGGATGCCGCCGATGCCGAGCGCTTCGAGCTGCTTCTCGCCGCGTTCGAGATCGCCCGAGAAAGCCAACAAGGCGAACAGCACAAAGCGCGCTTCGCGATCTGAGGGCTTCGCGCGCACGATCTCGGTCTGCGCGCGAACCGCGTCCGCGAGCCGACCGGCATCGAAGAGTTCTTGTGCCGTCGCTTGCATCGGGCCTCGCGAAGGACGACGGCAGCGAGCTCTCGCCCGCTGCCGTCGCTGCTTCAGCCGGCGGAGTTCAGACCTTGGTGTGGACGAGGAAGTCCCACGCCGCTTCGACCTTGCCGGTGGCCTTGCCGGTCTTCTGGTCGGTGTGCGTGTAGGTGAACTTCACGATGCCCGGGTCGAGCGTGAGCCGCTCCGTCGGCGCATCGCTGCCGGCATCCGGCGCCATCGTCGTGATGACGACGTTCTCCATCTCGTATTTGCAGAACGTCTGTTTCTGGCTGCGGTCGCCCTCGCCGACGTTGCGCATGAGCTCGATGATCACCTTCTTGAAGTGGCGACCCGCGCACATGTGCTCGAAGAGTTTGGGGGACGTCTTGTCCATGTTCTTCGAGATGGTGAACGGGTCGGCCTTGATCTGGCCAGCGGTGCGGGCACCGGCGGAACTTTTGCCCTCGGTCATCGGCATCGTGAGGTTCCAGCTCCAGGCGGTGAGCTCGATCCACTTCGCGTGGCCCTTGTCGAGGGACTCCCCTTCGATCGCGGGCTCTTCGAACTTCAGATACGCGTCCATTTCTTGATTCCTTCCTGATTCATTTCAGTGGGTTGATTGCGAGCTGCCGGCCAGCCGGCGGCCGGTTACTTCTGTGCCGGTTGCGGGAGATCCGCCACCAGCCGCAGCGAGATGTTCAACTCTTCCAGCTGGAAGTGCGGCCTCAACCAAGCGACCGCCTTGTAACAACCGGGCTTCGCCTTGTCGTCGATGACTTCGATGCGTGCCTCACGCAGCGGATAGCGTGCCTTCACCTCGGGCGAAGCGGTGTCGTCCGCAACGACGTACTGCATGATCCAGTTGCTGAGGAACGCCTCGCAATCCGTGCGCGACATGAAGGAGCCGATCTTGTCGCGGCACATCGACTTCAAATAGTGCGCGATGCGCGAGGTCGCCATCAAGTACGGGATCTGGCTCGAGAGCTTCGCGTTCGCGGTGGCGTCCTTGTTGTCGTACTTCTTGGGCCGCTGGATCGAGTTGGCGCCGAAGAACGCCGCGTAATCGGTGTTCTTGCAGTTGAGCAGGCCGATGAAGCCGAGATCCGAGATCTCCTTCTCGCGCGTGTCGGAGATCAGGGTCTCCGTCGGGATCTTGCCGCCGATCGTGCCTTCCTTGGTCTTGAAGGTGTGGATCGGCAGATCCTCGATCAGGCCGCCGCCTTCGGGCCCGCGGATCGCAACGCACCAGTGATTACGGGCGAACGCGCCCGTCAGCACTTGCGCGTACTCGTAGGCCGCGTTCCCCCACAGGTAGTGCTCGTGCTCCTGGCTGACGTCCTCTTCGTAGTTGAACGCGTCGACTTCGTTCGTCTCGCGCCCGTACGGCAGCCGGCGCAGCGTGTGCGGCAGCACCATCGCGAGGAAGCGGGAGTCCTCGGTATCGCGAAGCGAGAGCCACTTCGTGTTCTCGGGGTTGCCCTTGTCGAACACCTTCGCGACGTCTCGCGGGTTCGGCATCTGCGTGAAGCTGTCCATGCCGAACATTTCGGCGCCAGCCGCAGTGATGAACGGCGCGTGCGACGCCGCGGCGACCGACGAGAGTTGCCGCAACAACTCGACGTCCTGCGCGCCCTTGCCGAACTCGTAATCGCCCACCATGCAGCCGAACGGATCGCCGCCGTAGGTGCCGAACTCGCTCTCGTAGACCGCCTTCCAGAGCGCGCTCTCCGTGAACTCGGCCGCAGCCTGGAAATCCCGCAGCATGTCCTTCTTCGAGACGTTGAGGACGCGAATCTTCATCGTCTCGCTGGTCTCGGTCTTGTTGATGAGCTTGTGCAAGCCGCGCCAGCTGGATTCGAGTTTCTGGAACTCCGCGTGGTGCAGGATGTGGTCGAGCTGCTTCGAGAGCAGCTCGTCGATCGCCGCGATGCGCGCGTTGATCGTCTGCGTCACGCCCTTCTTCACCACTTGGCCGGGCTGCACCAGCTGTTGCACCAGCGTCCGCACCAGATCGACCGCGCGCTCGCGCCCGGCGTCGTCGCGCGGGCGAATGCCGGTGCTGACGATCTCATCGAGCATGCTCTGCCCGTCGAGCTCGGTGACCTTCTCGACGGAAAGCTCGGATTGCTGTGACTTGGCCATGGACTACTCGCCCCCTTCTTTGTCTTCGCCCGCAGAGAGCGAAGCGATCTTGTCGCGGACGTCCGGCTTCGAAATGATCGCGTCGAGCAGCTCTTCGAGCCGATCGTTGCCCTCGCCATCACGGGCCGGCTTGGCTCAAGTCCGGCCGGCGACAATTGCCAACGTGCCCCCGGCAACCCCGGCGGCCACCACAGGAGTCCCAGATGAAGCGTATTGTCCTGACCTTTGGCCTTATTGCGGGCGGCATCCTCTCGGCGATGATGCTGCTCACGGTGCCGTTCATGGATTCGATCGGCTTCGAGAAGGGCGCGATCATCGGGTACACCTCGATGGTACTCGCCTTCCTGACTGATCGAACCCGCGGAACTAGGAACCGATTGCTGATCGCGTAGTGCGTGCTGAAGCTCGCAGCATGCGAGGCAGTGAGCGCTCGAACGATACGAG
>JAYWEJ010000303.1:0-7024 GCA_043779345.1 Acidimicrobiia bacterium
TCAACGGCGGCTACTACCGCCGCACGTTCGGCAACCAGACCTTCACCGACGACCTGCGCTACGACGCGAACAGCTACGACACGTTCTGCATCAACGTGCCGGTCGATCCCGACCTGCCGGGCGGCGGCGGCGGCCAGGTGTGCGGCGTCAAGGACCTCAAGCCCGCGGTGTTCGCGCAGAACCTTCCGGCGAACAGCCTGATCCGCTTCTCGGAAGACTTCGGCGGCGAGACCAACCTCTACCAGGGCTTCGACATCAACCTCGAGTCGAGGTTCCGCAACGGCGCGTTCCTGCGCGGCGGTATTGCCGCGACGGCACGCACGTTCGACAACTGCAACCTGCTCGCGGCCGGCCTCGACGCGGTGGTCGGCGCCGCGGCGCAGGGCACCGAAATCTACGCGGACGGCACCAACGGCTGCCACCGCGAATACGGCTACCGGCCCGACGCGAAGTTGTCGGGTTCGTACACGCTGCCGTGGGACGTCCAGCTCGCCGGCACCTATCAGTTCTCGCGCGGCATCCAAAACGGCGGCGCGGGCCCGAGCCTCGGCGCCAGCTGGGTGGTGACGAGCGCGACGGCCGCGGCCAACGGCGCGCGCACGTGGACCGGCGTGGCTTCGCGCACGGTTCAGCTGATTGTTGAGGGCTCCGACTACGGCAAGCACAACCTCAGCCAGCTCGATCTCAAGCTGGCGAAACGCTTCACCGTCGGCAAGATGCGCATCCGAGGCGACTTCGACCTCTACAACGTGTTCAACAGCAGCTGGCCCTACACGGTCAGCGTGACCTACACGCCGGGGCCGACGTCGAACTGGCAGCGTCCGACCAACGTGTTGCAACACCGCTTCTTCAAGATTGGCGGCAACATCAGCTTCTAACAATCTCAGATTTCAGATCTCAGATTTCAGAAGTAGCTAGAATCAAGACGTGAAGAACGGGAAGTCCACGGCAATCTCGATGGGCTTCCCGTTTTTCTTTGTACTCGTCATCTCGACGATCGCATCCGCGCAGCACGCGCTCCATTCCATTCCGTCGGTTCCTCAGGAGCTGCTCGAGCGCCCGGTCACCATCCGCACTGGCATCGGCGCGCTGCACGACGATGCGGGGACCAAGAATGCGGAGGCGCAGCGCTTCTACGATCAAGGCCTCGCCTATCTCCACAACTACGTGTGGATCGAAGCGGCGCGATCGTTCAACCAGGCGCTCCGACTCGATTCGCAGCTGGCACTCGCGCACGTTGGGTTGAGTTACGCGTACATCGAATTGAACAAGCCCGCGCAGGCGAAGCAGGCAATCGCCACCGCACAGAAGCTCGCGGCGACTGCGAGCGACTTGTCCACCGAAGCACGAAGTGCGAAGGTGGATCACGTCAAGCGTCACGTTGACGCGCGCGCGCTGCAGATGGCCGCAGAGGACGCACCCGGCGACCCGACGAAGCTTGCGGTGTACAGAAAGTCCCTGGATGCCGCAAATGCGGCATTCCCGAACGACACGGAATTTGCTCTGCTGCGAGGCATCGCCGAATCTCCGGATCCAGCCGATCGAGGTCAAGGATCTGTAGTGGGATCAATTCCGTACTACGATCGCGTCTTAAAGATGTCTGTGCCTTCTGTGCCTTCTGTGGCCCTGGGAAAATGGCCGGCGCACCATTTCCTGGCGCACGCTTATGAGAATGCGGGCCGATTGAAGGAGGCTGAAAGCGCTGCATCCGCGTATTCGGCGGCCAATCCCCGCGTGCCGCATGCCGTGCACATGCATGGTCATGAACTGCGGCGCCTCGGCCGCATCAACGAGGCAATCGCCCGCTTCGAGGCGGCCGACAAGCTGCAGCGCGATTACCTGGCGCGCGAAAAGATCGCCGCGGAGTTCGACTGGCACCACGCGCACAATCTCGATCTGCTGGCGGCGTCGTATCAATACACCGGCCAGATGAATAAGGCGGAGGCGCTGCTGAAGCAGTCGTTCAACCTGCGGACCAACCTGCTGGTGCAGGCGGTGAACAAGCGCGAATGGCCGGCCTTCCTGGTCGCGCGCAATCGGCCGGAGGAAGCGATGGTCGCGGCGCGATCGCTGCTGCTGCACCCGCATCCCGTGGTGATGGCGACCGGTCACATCGAATCCGGATTCGCGCAACTGGCCCAGAGCCGTCCTGCCGACGCCGCGAATTCATCCAATGCGGCGTTGAAGGCGCTGCGAGCGGCGCCAAGCGCCCAGGGCCTGGCCGCCATCACGCTCGAAGCCCTGCAGGGCGAGTACCTGTTGCGGACCGCACAGCGCGACAAGGGCCGACAGGTGATGGAGCGGGCCGCGCAGAAATGGCGGACGCTGCCGGGCCCGGACGCCTGGACGCAATCGCTGTTCAGGCTCGAGGCCCTCGCGCGCGCCGCCCGCGGCGCCGGCGACTGGGTGCTGGCCGCGCGAATGGCCCAGATGATGTTGGAACATGACCCGAACTACGCGGGCACCCACTTCGCCCTGGGCCTCGTGTCCCACCACAATAGCGGCACGTCGGAGAGCACGCTCCGGGAGTTCGCCCTGGCAGAGAAGGGGTGGGCCAATGCCGACAAGGACTTGGTGGAGCTGAAGACGATTTCCGAGCTCAAGCGGTAAATTGGCCCCCCTATCAACCTTGGCGCCGCTCTTCCCGTCTACTCAAGGCGAGGTAGATAGACGATGACGCGCCCAGTAACCACAGCCTTGGCCCTTCTCTTCGCCTTCGTGTTGACGCTACCGGCGGCGGCCCAGAACCGGCGCGACCGGGACGACGACCGTGGCCCGCGCGAGACCGAAACCGTTGACCGCACGCTGCCGATGCCGGCGGGCGGAACGCTCAGGCTCAAGACCTTCTCCGGCCGTGTGAAGATCACCGGCGGCTCCGGCAACCAGCTCGTCGTCCACGCCGTGCGGCGCGCGACGCGCGAGCGGCTGAACGACATCAAGCTCGAGATCACGCAGAGCGGCAGCACCGTCGAAGTCGATGCCAACCATCGCGTCGTCGAGCGCCGCAACGACAACGTCGTCGAAACCGATTTCGACATCCAGGTGCCGCCCGGGACGCGGCTCGACGTCAAGACGTTCAGCGCGAACGTGACGGTGATCGGCGTGAGCGCCAGCCAGAACATCGACGGCTTCAGCTCGGACGTGATCATCGAGTCGACGGAGTTCGGCGACGGCAACGACATCGACGTCAACACGTTCAGCGGCAGTGTCCGCCTGCGGCTGCCGGCGAGCGCCAAGGGCACCATCGACTTCAACAGCTTCAGCGGCCGCTTCGAGAGCGAGCTGCCGGTGACGATGAACAGCAGCAGCCGGCGCAATTTCCGCGGCACGCTCAACGGCGGCGGCGCCGGGGATTTGCGGCTGAAGACCTTCAGCGGCGACGTCTCGATCAGGCGCTGACGGGAGCCGGGAGCCGGGAGCCGCATTTCCGGATCCCGGTTCCCCGTTCACGGATCCCGTCTATGATGGCCGCGCATGATCGCGCGGCTAATGTCTCGAGTTGGTCTGGTCACGCCCGAGCAACGTGCGTGGGCCTGGTACGACTGGGCCAATTCGGTCTACTTCACCACCGTCGTCACCGCGGTCTTCCCCGTCTTCTTCGCAACATATGCCGCCAAAGACCTCACGCCGGCGCAGGCGACGGCGCGCTTTGGCCTGATCACGACGATTTCGATGCTCGTGATCGCCATCACCGCTCCGGTTCTCGGCGCGCTGGCCGACTACACCGGCATCAAGAAAAAGCTGCTCGCGATGTTCATGTCGATCGGCGTCACCGCGTGCGCGGCGATGACCTTGATCGGCGAAGGCGACATCACGCTGGCGCTGACACTGTTCTTCATCGGCAACATCGGCGTCTCCGGATCGCTCGTCTTCTACGATTCGCTGCTGCCGCACGTTGCGAAACCGGAGCAGACCGATCGCGTGTCGTCCGCCGGCTACGCGATGGGCTATGTCAGCGGCGGCGTCATGCTGCTGATGAATCTCTGGTGGATCATGAAACCGGAGACGTTTGGATTCGCCGACAACATTGCGGCGATTCGCGCCTCGTTTGTCGCGGTGGCGGTGTGGTGGGCGGTGTTTTCAATTCCGCTGTTCCTGAACGTGCCCGAGCCGCCGGCGGCGGGACCACAACAAGGCACTCTGGCCGTCGTCGCCGCTTTCAGCAGACTTCGCCAGACATTCAGGGAAGTCCGCCGCTATCGCAATGCGTTCCTGCTCTTCATCGCGATGCTGCTCTACCAGGACGGCATCCAGACGATCATCCGCATGGCCGGCGTCTACGGCGCCGAAGTCGGCATCGAACCAACGATGCAAATCGCCGCGTTCGTGATGGTGCAGTTCGTCGGCATTCCGTTCGCGTTCCTATTCGGATCGCTCGGCGCACGGATTGGCACCAAGCGCTGCATCTTCATCGCGATTGGCGTCTACGCGCTCGCGACGATGCTCGCCTACTTCATGACCAACGTGACGCACTTCTTCGTGCTGGCGTTTCTGATCGCGACGGTGCAGGGCGGCGCGCAGGCGCTGAGCCGCGCCCTGTTCGCTCGGCTGATCCCGCCGGACCGCACCTCGGAATTCTTCGGCTTCTTTGCCGTGGCCGAGCGCTTTGCCACGGTGTTGGGCCCCCTCATCTTCACCGCCAGCGTCATGCTCACCGGCAACAGCAAGTCGGCGATCCTCGCCATCCTCGGATTGTTCGTGGCCGGCGCGTTCGTGCTCAGCAAGGTCGACGAGAAAGAGGGCGAGCGAGCCGCGCGCGCTTAGTTACGCCAGGCGTTTCGAGGACCGCAGCGTCGCGAGCGTCAGGATCGCCAGGCCCCACGCCAGCAGCGCCAGCGCCTGCGGCCACAGGATCTCGAGGCCGATGCCCTTCTGGAAGATCCCGCGCACAATCACCAGGAAATACCGCAGCGGGATGAGATACGTGAGCGGCTGAATCCACGCCGGCATGTTCTCGATCGGGAAGATGAATCCCGACAGGTACATCATCGGCGTCAGGAAGAAGAAGATCGCCGTCATCATCGCCTGCTGCTGCGTCTTCGAGATCGTCGAGATGAACAGCCCGAGGCCGAGCGTCGACAGCAGGTAGATCAGGCACATGCCGAACAGCAGCGCGATGCTGCCACGCATCGGCACTTCGAACCAGTAGATCGCCACAATCAGCACCAGCACGACGTCGATGATGCCGATCAACGCATACGGCAGGAGCTTCCCGGTGATCAGCTCCCAGCGCGCCAGCGGCGTGACGTTGAGCTGCTCGAGCGTGCCGATCTCCTTCTCGCGGACGATCGCCATAGCCGACAGGTTCGTCGTGATCACGAGCAGCAGCAGCGCCACGATGCCGGGGATCATGAAGTCGCGGCTCTCGAGGCGCGGATTGAACCAGACGCGGATCTCCGGCTGCACCAGCGCGGTGACGGAAACCCCGGGAGCCGCCGCGGCGGCGAGATCCTGGACGTAGCCGCCGATCAGCGCCTGCGCGTAGCCCATCGCGACGCCGGTGGAGTTCGAGTCCGTCCCGTCCGCAACCAGCTGAATCGTCGTCGGCCGGCCCGCGCCGACCTTGCGGCCGTAGTCGGGCGGAATGCTCACCACCATCCAGGCCTCGCCGCGATCGAGATACCAGTCCATCTCGCTCGTCGATCCCGGCATCGCCACGATCTTGAAGTTCGCGGACGCCTCGAAGCGATGCATCAACTCGCGGCTGGCCGTCGATCGATCCGCGTCCACGATCGCGATCGGAATGTCCCTCACGTCGGTGGTGGCGGCGTAGCCGAGGACGTTGAGCTGAATGATCGGCGCCAGGATGACCACGAGGAAGAGCCGCGGATCCTTCCGCAGCTCCAACAACTCTTTCTTCATCAGATGGAGGACGCGTCTCATGCCCACTCCCGCCGGAGCCGGAGCGACGCCAGGCCGAGCGCGACGGTCGCGAAGATGGCGAGCGCCACCATGTCCTGCCAGAACGCCGTGATGTCCGCGCCCTTCAGCACGATCGCCCGCAGCGCCACCAGGAAGTAGCGCGCCGGCACGATGTGCGTGATCCACTGCACCACCGTCGGCATGCTGGTGATGGGAAAGATGAACCCCGACAGGATCATCGTCGGCAGCAGCGACGACAGCAGCGCGATCTGGAACGCGACCTGCTGCGTGTCGGCAATCGTCGAGATCAACAGCCCTTGCGCCTGCGCGCCGATCAGGAACAGGCCGATCGCGAAGCACAGCAGCAGCCACGAGCCGCGCATCGGCAGATCGAACAGCAGCATCGCCGACAGGATGACGAGGATCGCCGACACGAACGAGATCACCAGGTACGGGATGGTCTTGCCGATGATGTAGGGCAGCGGGCTGAGCGGCGCCATCCGCACCTGCTCCATGGTGCCGCGCTCCTTCTCGCGCACGACCGACAACGCGGTCGAGACCACGGCGGTGATCATCGAGATGTAGGCGATCAGACCCGGCACCAGGAACAGCGTGCTGCGAAGCTGCGGGTTGTACCAAATGCGCGGTTCGACTGAGATCACGGGAACCCTTCGACCCGGGTCCGGCATCTGCAACGCCGGACCCTCGCTCAGGGCAAGCCGAACCTGCGCGCCGCTGAATTCGTTGATCAACGTTCTTGCGTAACCGGAAACAGTCGACGCGGTGTTCGCGTTGTCGCCATCGATAATCACCTGCACCGTCACCGGCCGCCGCAAAGACAGCTCATGTTCGAAGCCGGGCGGTATAGCCAGGATCGCCCGCACGCGCCCTTCGTCGACCAGGCGATCAAGCTCTGTCGGCGAATCGACATATCCAACGAGCCGGAAGTATCCCGAATTCACGAACGACGACACCAGCTCCCGGCTCTTGGTGCTGCGATCCTGATCCTGGATTGCCAGGCGCACGTTGCGAATGTCGAAGTTCAGGGCATAGCCATAGAGCAGCAAGAAGAACGCCGGCACGAACAGCAGGATCAGCAGCGATCGGCGATCGCGCAGGATCTGCCGCAGCTCTTTCGATGCGACCGCCAGCGTTTGTCGCA
>JAYWEJ010000304.1:0-16436 GCA_043779345.1 Acidimicrobiia bacterium
AGGATCGCATCGTGAAAGCGCCGTTGATCGAAGCGTGCGCCTAGCTTCTCTTCGGCCTCACGTCGATGACGACGGATCTGCAGCTCGCCAAGCTTGTAGGCGAGTGCCTGTCCTGGCCAGGCGATATAGCGATCGATTTCGGTGGTGATCTCGTGCTCGGCTAGTGGAGCGCGGTCACGTAGATATGCCATCGCCTGTTCGCGCGTCCAACCGAACTGGTGAATGCCGGTGTCGATGACCAGCCTGCACGCGCGCCACATCTCGTAGGTCAGCCGGCCCATCTCCTCGTACGGCGTTTCGTAGATTCCCATGACCGTCCCAAGCCACTCAACGTAGAGTCCCCAGCCTTCCCCGTAACCAGAGAACGACGTGCCTCTACGGAACGCCGGCCGTTCCGGCCCTTCGAGCGCCAACGCCGCCTGGAAGCTGTGACCGGGCGTGCACTCGTGCAGAGTAAGCGAGGCGAGTGTGTAGAGCGGACGTGCCGGCAGGTTGTAGGTGTTCATCAAGCAGGCTTCGAGGCCGCCGCGTCCCCCCGTGTAAATCGGCGCGATCGCATCCGGCACCGGCCGGATGCCGTGCCGCCGCCGCGGCAGGAAGCCGACGATCTCCGCGAGTTTGTCGTCCGCCTTCTTGGACACGTAGGCTGAGTACGAGAGAAGCTCGCGTGGCGTCTTGGCGTAAAACTGCGCATCGGTCCGCATGAATTTGAAGAACTCCGGCATCGTTCCCTTGAACTTCGCCGTATCCTTGGTCGCGCGCATCTCGGCCTCGATGCGAGCTACTTCGACCAAGCCGATCTCGTGAATCTGCCGCGGCGTCAGTGTCAGGGTGGTGTGCTTTTCGATCTGCGCCTGATAGAACGCCTCGCCGTTCGGCATCGCCGAGGCTCCAAGCGTCCGGCGCGCCTTCTCCAGGTACTCCTGCCGGATCATCGTCAGCAGTGTCGCGTATGCCGGCGCGACGATGTCGCGAATAACCGTATTGGCTTCGGCTCGAAGCGCATCCTGATCGGCCGCTGGAATCCCGGCCGGCATCTGCGCGAACGCGGCGTAGAGCGGATTGCTGACGTCGCCTTTGAGGTAGGGCTCGATGGTCTGATCGCGTCCGATCACCGACACCCGTGGCACGCTGTAACCGCGCGCGAGGCCGGCGCGCATGTTGGTGATTTGCTCGTCGAAGTAGCGCGGCACGTCGCGCAGCCTGGCGAGATACGAGCGGTAGGCCGCCGCGTTGGCGAAGCCCTGACGGGGCGTAAACGAAGTCCAGAAGAACGTGTCGCTGTTGAAGGGGGCTTCGTAGGTGCGGTACTGGATGTCATTAATGAGCTCGCGCAGCGAGGTTCGGAAGATCTGCGCGTTTACCTTCTCTTCGGTCGAAAGTTGATCGAACGCGATGGTATCGAGCGTGGCGAGCGCTTTCTTCCAGTAGGCGAGGCGCGCCTGTTGTGACGCGGCATCGACGGGCGCGAAGCGATCGCTATCAGGCCCGCGGCCGAGCTCCTTCTGCCGCCAGCTCCATTCCTCGGTATAGAGCGCTCGCAGCCGGGCGTCGGCGGAGCTGTCCAGCTGCGCCTCGACCAGTGCTGGTGAGAATCCGTCTGCTCCAACAATGAGGAAACACGTCAGTGCGACGTGTGTGAGTGTTTTCGACATGACGCGCGATTATCGCATGGAGAGCGCGGCTGTCAGTTGATCGCGACGCGCCCAGGCAATGCCGAGGGCCGCAGCGAGCAGCACCGCCGGCATGGCCGGTGAGCATAGCGCCGAGATCCGGCATCCTGTCTAGGCAGTGCGCCCCGCGAGTCGCGCAATGGCGGATGTCAGGTCGTGCGGATCGACGGGCTTCGGCAGGTGCACCTGAAACCCAGCCGACAGCGCCAGGTGGGCGTCGTCCTTCTGGACGAACGCGGTTAGCGCGACGGCCGGTAAATCTTTCGCATCATGGCCATCGGCGCGCAGCTGCCGAATCAGATCCAGGCCGTCCTGGTCGGGCATGCCCAGATCGCTGATCAGCACGTGGGCGCGCGCTTTGCCAAGCGCCTCGACTGCCGCGCGGGCGCTGCTCACTGTGACGACGACCGCGCCGGCTCGCTCCAGCAAAATCATCAGTACGCGGCGGGCGTCGGCGTCGTCGTCGACGACGAGTATGTGCACGCCATCAAGGCGAACCGGCGGACGGCGGTCGGCGACGTACACGGAGTCAGCTGTGTCATCGTCGTCGAGCCTGCCGTCGGTTGCCTCCGCTTCGTTCTCCTCTTGCATCCGCACCGCGCGGACGGGGAGACGCACCGTGAAGGTGGCACCCTTGCCTTCCCCTGGGCTGCTCGCTTCAACCGTCCCGCCATGCGCTTCGACGATGTATTTGACGATGGAAAGACCCAGCCCCAGGCCGGCGAACCGGCGTCGCATGCTGCTGTCGGCCTGTCGAAAGCGATCGAAAACGTGGGGCAACAGATCAGGGCTGACGCCCTGTCCGGTGTCCCTCACCTGAATCTGAAAACTGGAGGCTTCGCGGGTCAACCTGATGTCCACTCGTCCGCCCTTGGGTGTGAACTTGATGGCGTTCGAGACCAGGTTCCACACCACCTGCTGGATGCGGACGCTGTCACACCAGGCGTCGCTCGCCGCCGGATCGAGGCGCACGTCCAGGGTGATGCCGCGCGCGTCGGCCGCCGGGCGCGTCGCGTTCAGGGCCGCGTTGATGACCTCGACCAGCTCGCACGGCTGGATATCCACGCGCAGTTTGCCGGAGACGATTCGCGAGACGTCGAGGAGATCATCGATGAGCTGCACCTGCGCAACGGTGTTTCGCTCGATGACCTTGAGTCCGTCCTGGAAATGTTTCGTATCAGCGTCTTCGTGGCGCAGGATGGCGAGCCATCCGACGATGGCGTTGAGCGGCGTGCGCATCTCGTGGCTCAGCGTGGCCAGGAACAGGTCCTTGGCCCGGTTGGCCGCCTCGGCTTCCCGCCTGGCGGCCTGTTCGCCAGCCATCAGCGCCTCGCGCTGCCGCTCGACCTGTTCCGCGAAACTGCGAACGCCGTGCGTGAGCGACTGGTCCATCGACTCGTTGAAGCGCGTCACGTCCTCCAGGTCGCGCAGGTCGGCGACCGGGTTGCTGTCGCGCCACAGCCGGAGCACGCTGGCGCGAAGGGCGCGGTATTCGGCAACCACCGCCCATAACTCGAAGCCCGATACTTCACGACCCCGTCCGTGCGAAGCCGATAACTGCGTCAAGTCGTTACGCTCGCCCTCCTGGAGGCCTCTGCCCTTGGATTTTTCGGCCTGCTGGAGATTGGTCTGCTCGCCTTGCATGTCCAGCGCCGTCAAACGCAGGATGTCGCCCGCTTCGTCCCGCAACTCCGCGGGATCGGCGGTCGCCCCTGGAGGCCAAATGCCGCGCGCAAACGATTCCCACTCCACAAGAATGGGTTCGACATTCGCGAGAATGAAATCGGCCAGTCGCACAACGGTGACTATAACGGCATTCGACTCGTCCCACCGCGAGGGCTTCTGCCGAGGTAGCGGCGTCGCTGAGCCGCGCCAACACTCCAGGTGCTATCATTCAGCTTGGGTCGACCGACCCTGCTATCCCTCATGCCAAGCGTGAATTCGATCGTCATCGTCAGGCCCGAGCATCAGGATGCCGCCAAGAAACGGCTGGCCGAGGACAATATTGTCTTCGTGATCTCCGAAGCCGAATTGCTTCAGATCCAGGACACCTTGCTGGAGCGGCCGCCGGAGATCATCGTCATGCACTCGGCGTTCGCCGCCACCTCGCGCGGCGCGACGCTGGTCTCGGCGCTGAAAGCCAAACCGCACGAGACCGGGACGGCGATTCGCGTTTTCATCGAAGATGACGACAAGACGCCGCTGCTCGTCACGGAGTCGGCGCTGTCCCCGCATGAGGCGCTGCTCGAGACCTCGCGGCCGCTCGATCGGGCCGGCACGCGGCAGGCCGCGCGCCTTTCGATGCACCGGCGGCCCGTGGCGGTGAATGGCGATGCCGGGCAGTTGATCGATCTCTCGGTGTCAGGTGCGCAGGTGCAGTCGGCGGTCCGGCTGCGGCCGTTGAAGATGGTGCGGCTGGTCCTGCCGGACGAGTCCGTCGACCTGCGCTTACAGGGAACGGTGGCGTGGTCGATCGCGGTCCCGAGCGGCGGGACGATTCAATATCGCGCCGGTGTCGAGTTCGTGAATCCTGATCAGAAACACCTCGCCGCCTTCTGCGCCAAGTACGGCGAAGCGCCGGATCAAGTGCCAGGCAAAGCGTAAAGACGAGCACGTCACATCGGCCGAAGGGTGCGGCGCTGCCAGCGGCTGATCCGCCATCGCACGCCGATGTTGTAGGCGAGGTAATACCCAATCACCGTCGCGCCCGCAGCAAGAGATTCCGGAACTCCAAACGCGGTCACGAGCGCGGTGCCGGACATGCCGGCCTGCGCGACCGCGAACGATCGATACAGTCCATACGCGACGCGCGCCGAGACGAGCAGCGTGACGATCAAGACCAGCCAGCGATTCGGCGTGTAGTGGAGCGACCGCGGCGTGGCTTCCCAGCGGGTGATTGCCAATCCAAAGCCACCGAGCACAATGCCCGCGGCCAGTCCGATCGCCGCGCCGAGGAACGATTTCGGAATCCAGATCGTGGTGAATGCCGCCGAGGCCAGGAAGAAGACTGCCGAAAACGCCAGCAGTGCCAGATTGAGCGTGGCCACCCGCGGACGAGCCAGCCGCCGTGCTTTGCCGGCGCGGTAGCGCTGGACCAGGATCAACGGCATCAGCGCGATGATGATGATCGGGACCAGCAGCAGCAGGAAGACCAGCGGCACGTCTCAAGCGTAACAATGTATGTGGGACCGTGGGAACGATGCTGGTGAAGCTGCGTACTGACCTCGGCAGGGCGAAGTACCTATTGTACGCGTTCATCATCGCCGTCACGATCGGCTTCGCCTGGTTCGCCAGGCAGAGCTATTCCGTCTATCGACTGACGCGGGGCGTCGGCGACACCTGGTTTCATACCGCTGACGGCCGCCGCTGGTTTCGTCTTGATGAACAGCGGCACGACGTGCCGATCGGCGCAATCTCGCCCCATCTCCAGCACGCGTTTGTCGCTGTCGAAGACCACCGCTTCTTCCTGCATGCCGGCATCGATCCGATCGCGCTCGGCCGCGCGGTCGTTAGGAACGCCGGCGGCGGGCGATTGCAGGGCGGCAGCACGCTGACCCAGCAGCTCGCGCGCACGCTGTTCCTGTCCAATCGAAAGAGCTACGGCCGCAAGGCGCGCGAGGCGGTGATCGCGTTCTTGATCGAAGCACAGCTCAGTAAGCAGCAGATCCTCGAGCTGTACCTGAATCGGATCTTCCTGGGCGCTGGTATCTACGGCGTCGAGGCGATGTCGCAGCGCGTGTTTGGCAAGTCCGCGAAGTCGCTGACGCTGGCCGAGAGCGCGCTGATCGCCGGCCTGGCCCGGGCCCCGGCGGCGCTGTCGCCATGGTCGAACCTGGATGAAGCGCGGGCCCGCAGCCACGTCGTGCTCGCGCGCATGCGCGACGAGAAATTCATCACCGAGGCGGCCTACCGCGCCGCGAAGCAGGCGCCGCTGCGCGTCCGCCCGTATCGCAGCGACAGCGACTCCCGTCATGGCTACGCGAAGGCCTACCTGCGACAACGGTTTCGTGATGAGTTTGGCGGCGATCATCCTCCCGACTGGCGCGTCCAGACGACGTTCGTCGCCGAGTTGCAGGATGCGGCGGAAGCGGCCGTCGAACACGGGCTGCGCCGCACCGGCAAGCCGTCGTTGCAGGCGGCGCTGGTGGCGATCGATCCCGCGACCGGAAGCATCCTCGCCCTGGTGGGCGGACGCGATTACCAGAAATCCGCGTTCAACCGCGCCAGCCGCAGCCGGCGCCAGCCCGGATCGGCGTTCAAGCCATTCGTCTTTGCCGCGGCGCTCGAACGAGGCATGTCGCCGGTCTCGACGCTCGCCGGCCTCAATCACATTGCGCCGCAAGGCCCGGACGAATGGACGCCGCGCAACGTGCACGACGATGCGCCGGATGAGTTGACGCTGCGGGCGGCGCTGATCGAGTCGAACAACCGCGCCGCCACGGTGTTGCAACAGCAGGTCGGCACGGGGCGGGTCTTGCGCGTCGCGTCACGCGCCGGCCTCGAGGATCAGCCGGACGTGCCGTCGCTGGCGCTCGGCTCGGGCCTCGTCACGCCGCTGGCGATCACCACGGCGTTTGCCATGTTCCCGAACGGCGGGATGGCGGTGCGGCCGCGCGACATCGCGCGCGTGCGCGACGCCGACGGCGCTACCGCATTCGAGCAGCGTATCGAGGGGGATCGCGTGATCGCGCCGCAGGTGGCGTTCCAGATGGTGTCGATGCTGCGCGACGCGGTCGATCGCGGAACCGGATCGCCGGCGAGGCAGCTTGGCATCCGGTTTCCGGTGGGCGGCAAGACCGGCACCACCAACGAATTCAAGGACGCGTGGTTCGTCGGGTTCTCATCTTCGGTGGTGGTGGGGGTGTGGGTCGGCTTCGACGATCCGAAACCAATCGGGGCGGAAGCCTACGGCGGGCGTTACGCGCTGCCGATCTGGTCCGACTTCATGCAGCGTGCGGCGCGCCACCGGCCGCCGCTCGAGTTCGAGCGTCCCGCGGGCCTGGAGGAAGAGACGCTGTGCGCCATCAGTTATCGAAAACCCGTTGACGGATGTCCGGTGTATACCGAGCTCTTCAAGGAGGACGACGACATTCCCGATCGCCTGTGCACCGTCCACCGCGGTTCGATCCGCCAACGCCTGACCCGAACGGTCGAAGGCTGGGTGTCTGAAGCAGGCCGGCGGATCCGCGGCGTCTTCCGATGAGGATCAGCTGATGGTCTGCGTCACGTAATTCGTCGCGAGCGGCATGTCGATCACGAAGACGCAGCCGACACCAGGCAGGTTGCGGAAATTGAGGTCGCCACCGTAGAGCCGCACTGCCTTGCGGGCGATCGACAGGCCGAGGCCGAGGCCGCTCCGGTCGTGCTTGCGACGGTCGGTGAAGGCCTTGAACGGGTCGTCCTTGCCCTTGATGATGCCGCCGCACCGATCTTCCACTTCGATGTGCACCGAGTTGCTGTGGCGCAGGGCGCGGAGCACGACGCGCCCCCCGACCGGCGTGAACTTGAAGGCATTGTTCAGCAGGTTCATGACCGCGGACGCCAGCAGCTGGGGGTCGGCGTGGACGGCCAGATGCGAGTCGGCCGGTTCGATGGTGAACTGCAGGTTGCGAAATTCGGCGTGCAGGGTGCCGGCGAGCGCGATTTCGTCGAGGAACGGCTTGATCGGCACGCGTTCGTGCCGCGCGACGTCCGCCGACATGCGGATGTCGGAGAGCGTGCTGTCCACGAGATCGCGCAGGTTCATGAGGCTGCGGCCGAGCACGGTCCCGGTGCTGCCGTTGATGGCGACGGCGCCGCGTTTGAGCGTGTGAAAGGCAAGTAGCGCGGTATTGAGGTGGTCCCGGATCTCGTGAGCGAGCTGCCCGGATCGCTCGATCTCTCCCGTCGATCGCGACTCGGCGGTGATGCGCGCGTGTTCGGTCACCGCCCCCGCGATCGCGGCGTCGAGGCATCGATTCAGCACGTGGAACTCCTCGGTGGTGATCGGGATGTGCTGCTCGACGGCGACTTCCGTGATCGCCTGGCAGATATCGCCGTAGTCGTGCACGACCTGGGAAATATTGAATCCGAGCGCGCGCAGCTCCGCGCCGTGCTTGTTGGCCGAGTCGACGATCGCGGTGTCGGAAAAGGGCGTGTCCGTGGTCTCCAGGCGCAGCGTCTCGGAGAGCTGCGTGAGGAAGAGCGGCACCCCGAACTCGAGCTCACTGGTGGACACGAGCGGCCACGGCCGATCCGTGAGCTTGGCCCTGGTCCTCGTGATAATCGGTTCGCGATAGGTCGTGATGAATTCGTGAAGCATACGGGACTACTTCTTGCTGCGCGGCGGGGACTTGCGGGGCGACGGGTGCCCGATTGCCAACACGGGCGCGAGAGGCTTGTCGATGGCGGCGATCTTCACCACCAACTCGAGTGGAACCAGTTCAAAGTGCGTTTGCGGTTGGGGCGAGGGAGCGTTCTTCTTTGGCATGCACCAACAGTAGTGGCCCAGAGTCCGTAGGGGTCAGATCCTTTGGTCGTACGTAAGAATTTGACAGAGGGGTGTATACTCAGGCGTCTCATGACGCGACCCTACGTTAACGTCAGGTCTATTTCACGTTAGCGCGGGCACATCCGGGAGCCAGCTCATGCAAAGCTCAATCAAAAAGCTGCCGATGAATTTCAAGGGCATGCTGCAGAGCGACGTTCCGCAGGGGCGAAACGGCAAGCACAAGGAGATTGTCACCAAGATCCTGGCGGACCTCGATCAGATCGATGACGGTTTCGCTTTGAAGGTGCCGCTAGCTGGTCTCGCCGAAAGCAAGGAGAAAGTCCGGTCGGCGCTCAATCGCGCGACCCGGAAAGGCGGCCGCCACGTCGCCACCGCCAGCGACGACACGTTCCTGTACGTCTGGAACGAAGTCATCGCCGCCAAGTAACTAATTCGAAAACGCCGGAATACCGGTCTGCGCGCGGCCCAGGATCAGCGCGTGCACGTCGTGCGTGCCTTCGTAGGTGTTGACCACCTCGAGATTCACGAGGTGACGAATCACCCCGAATTCATCGACGATGCCGTTGCCGCCGAGCATGTCGCGTGACATGCGGGCGATGTCGAGGGCCTTGCCGCAGTTGTTCCGCTTCAGCATCGACGTGATTTCCGGCGCTGCCGTGCCTTCGTCCTTCATGCGGCCGAGGCGCAGCGCGGCATTCAGGCCGAGCGCGATCTCGGTCTGCATGTCGGCGAGCTTCTTCTGGATCAGCTGGTTCGCCGCGAGCGGCCTGCCGAACTGCTTGCGCTCCATCACGTAGTTCCGCGCGCGGTGCCAGCAGTCCTCCGCCGCACCCATCGAGCCCCAGCAAATGCCGAAGCGCGCGCTGTTGAGGCACGTGAACGGGCCCTTGAGTCCGCGCACGTCGGGGAACGCGTTCTCTTCCGGGCAGAACACGTTGTCCATCACCACTTCGCCGGTCAGGCTGGTGCGCAGGCCAACCTTGCCGTGGATCGGCGGCGCGCTTAATCCCTTCATCCCTTTTTCGAGGATGAAGCCGCGAATCTTGTCTTCGTCATCCTTCGCCCAGATGATGAACACGTCGGCGATCGGACTGTTGCTGATCCACGACTTGCTGCCGGTCAGCGAGTATCCACCGGGCGCCTTCTTCGCGCGCGTCGTCATGCCGCCGGGATCCGATCCGTGACCAGGCTCGGTCAGTCCGAAGCAGCCGATGAACTCGCCGGTCGCCAGCTTCGGCAGGAACTTCTGCTTCTGCGCCTCGGTGCCGAACTCGTTGATCGGCACCATGACGAGCGAGCCCTGCACGCTCATCATCGAGCGGAAGCCCGAATCGATCCGTTCGATCTCGCGCGCGACCAGGCCGTAGCTCACGTAGTTGAAGCCGGCGCCGCCGTATTGCTCGGGAATGACGACGCCCAGCAGATCGAGCGCGCCCATCTCGCGGAAAATCGTCGCGTCGGTCTTCTCGTGCCGGAACATCTCGAGCACGCGAGGGACGAGCCGGTCCTGCGCGTACGAGCGCGCGGTGTTCCGGACCATCTGCTCTTCATGGGTGAGCTGCTGTTCCAGGAGGAGCGGGTCGCTCCAGTTGAAAGGAGTGTCGCTGGTCTTGGCCATAAGTTACTGGATGGATTGATCTTACCTTGACTTCAGGTACGGCCGTTCCCCATAATGAAACGCAGCAACGGACAATAGCGCGCACCCCAGCCGCTGCCTGAGTCCCTCATGACCCGATCGGGTCGAGACACGACATGTCGTTCGAAGATCGATTTAAGTCCACGGTAGATCAGGCTGTCGCTCCGCTCGTCGGGCAGCTCCTCAAGGAAGCCGCTGCCGAACGCGAGGAAGCCGTCCGCGCCGCCAAGGTCCAGATCTTCGAGGAGGCCGAGCTGGCCGCGCAGATCCGCGTCGCCGAAGCGGAGGCGCGTGCGCGCGCGGCGAACAAAGAAGAGATCGTACAGGCGCTCGCCGACGATCGCGAAACCTCGCATCGCGAGATCCGCAAGCAGCTCGAATCCGAAGGCGACAAGAAGATGTACGACGCGCTCGAAGTCGCGGAAAACCGCATGCGCGTCGCGCTGGCCGACGGACAAGCCAAGGCCGCCGAGGATCTGAAGGCCGCGGTCGCGGCCGCCCGCGTCAAGGAGCGTGAGATCGAAATGGCCGGCGTCACCCGGCTGCTTGAAAGCGTTCGCGGCCTCGACGGCGCGACCTCATTGAGCGAGGTGCTCGACGCGCTGGCGCTCGCCGCCGCGCGCGAAGCCGCGCGGGCGGCCGTCGTTGTCCTGCGCAGCGACCGCATCCAGGGCTGGCGCATGACGGGATTCGGCGCCCGCGACTCGCAGCCGAAATCGATCGATCTGCCGCTCGCGGAGTCCGGCGTGATCGGCCATGCCATTGCCGCGGCGCGAGCGGTGACGACGCGCGACAGCGAGAGCGCGGGGATCGGGCCCGGCTTCGAAACGCTGCCGGCGGATCGAATGGGGATGGCAGTGCCCGTGATCGTCGGCGGCCGAGTCGTCGCCGTCGTCTACGCCGATGCAATCACGCTCGATGGCCACGAGCGCCACGTGCCCAGCTCGTGGCCCGAGCTGATCGAAGTGCTTGCACGCCATGCGGGCCGGTGCCTCGAAGCGCTGACGACACAGAAAACGGCGCCGCCGCCGCGCATCAATCCGCCGGCGACTCCGCCATCTCATCCATCGCCGGCCAACGGGCCTGGTAACGTGGTCTGAGATGAAAGTCCCCTCGATCGTTGCGGTGGGCGCCCTGCTGGCGGGCGTCACGCTATCCGCCTCGCAACTCGTGGTCCCCGGGCGGGCCGGAACGATCACCCCTGCGAAGTTGTCGCCGACGGCGCATCCGCCGGTGCCCAACGATCTGGCGTCGATGTGGCTCGTGCCGGAGAACGCCAAGCTCGGTCCGGCGCTGACCAACTTCGTTCGCGGCGTGCGGCTGCTCGAGGAAGAGGATCTCGCCGCCGCGGCCCTGCCGCTCGTGAGTGACGGCGCGCTGTCGACGACGCCGGTCGCGGATTACGCGCGCTATTACACCGGCCTCGCGTTGATGAAGCTCGAGCGGTACGCCGAAGCCGATACCGTCCTGGCCGATCTCTCGGCGCGCCAGATCGACGGCCACCTGCCAGAAGATGCGGCCTTTCGGCTGGCCGAGGTCCGCGAAGCGCGGAAGGACTACAAGGGCGCGCTGGGTGTTTACGAATCGCTCATCCTGAAGAAGCTCGCGCAGCCGCATCTCGCCTGGCTGCGTCTCGGCCTCGCCGCCGAGCTCGCCGGACAGCCGATGCGCTCGGTCGAGGCCCTGCAGCGCGCGTACTACGACTTTCCGTCGACGGCGGAGTCGGATCAGGCGGGGCAGGCGCTCGACAAGGCGGACGTCGATCTCGATGCGGCGTTCGCGGCCAAAGAGCTGGCGCGGGCGGAGGCGTTGTTCCAGGCGCGGCGATGGGCGGGCGCGAAGCAGTCATACGATCGCGTCAAGTCGTTCGTCGCGGCCGCCGATCGCGATCGCGTGACGATCCGGATCGCGGCCACCGAGGTCGCACTCGGACGCACTCGCGAAGGCCGGGATGCGCTTCGTCCGCACCTGTCCGGCCCGCTCGCCGACGAAGCGAACTTTCATTTCGTCACCGCGACGCGCGGCCTGAAGCTGCGCGACGAGCACATCGCGTTGTCGCGCGGGTTCGTCGAGAGGTTTCCCAACAGCCCGTTTGCGGAGGAAGTCCTCAATAACCTCGCGTCCGCGTACATCATCGACGACCAGGACGGCGAAGCCGACGCGATTTTCCGCGAGATCCTCAATCGCTATCCCGCGGGCCGCTTCACCGAGCGGGCGGCGTGGAAGGCGGGATGGTGGGCGTATCGCCAGGGCAATTTCACCGACGCGCTCCAGTATTTCGATCGCGGCTCCGAGAAATTTCCGCGCTCCGACTACCGCCCGTCGTGGCTCTATTGGTCGGCGCGTGCCGCGCAGCAGGCCGGTGACGCCGAAACCGGCAGAACGCGGCTGCGGCTGACCGCGACCGATTACCACAACTCCTATTACGGCCGGCTGGCGTTGAAGCGCCTCGAAGGGGAGCGCGCCATCCCGGTGGCGCCCACACTGCAGCGCCAGCCGCTGCCGGCGCCGGCGATCCCGACCGCGGGCCGGGTCGCATCGCTGCTCTCGGTCGGTCTCAATCGCGAAGCGATGAGCGAGCTGCAGTACGCGCAACGGGTGTGGGGAGATTCGCCGCAGCTGCAGGCGACCATCGCCGTGACACACACGCGGCTCGGCAACGTCCGCGCCGGCATCAACGCGATGAAGCGCGCCTACCCGCAGTACCTGGCCGCGGGCGGGGAGACGCTGCCGGCGGAGATCCTGCGGATCATCTACCCGGTCGACTTCTGGGCGCTGCTGCAGAAATACGCGAAGGAGCGCAACCTCGATCCGTTCCTGGTCGCGGCGCTGGTCGCGCAGGAATCGAACTTCGATCCGGTCGTGATCTCGCACGCCAACGCGTATGGGCTGATGCAGATCCTCCCGAGCACCGGCCGCAGCTATGCGCGCAAGCTGGGCGTGCGGCCGTTCTCGACGGGACGATTGAGGGAGGCCGAGGTCAACGTTCGCCTTGGCACGCAGATCTTCGCGGACGACATCCGCAAGTTCGGCGGCGTCCATTTCGCGCTGGCCGCCTACAACGCCGGCGGCAGCCGCGTCCTGGCGTGGCGCCGCGAAAAGCCGGACCTGCCGCAGGACGAGTTCATCGACGACATCCCATTCCCGGAGACCCAGAATTACGTGAAGCGGATTCTCGGGACCGCGGAGGACTATCGAAGCTTATATAGTTCCCGGTAGTGACCAAGATTCGAAGCGCGAAGCGGGTTTCTTCCTTCGCCGATTCCGTGTTCGGCGAAATGACCCGGCTGGCCAAGCTGCATAACGCCGTCAACCTGTCGCAAGGATTCCCCGATTTCGAAGCGCCGCAGGCGATCAAGGACGCCGCCTGTGCCGCGATTCAAGCCGATCAGAACCAGTACGCGCCGCCCTACGGCACGCTCGCGTTTCGTAACGCGATCGCGGCCGACTTCACGCGCCGCTACGGGGTCGACGTCATCGCCGACGAGCAGGTGACCGTGTGCTGCGGATCGACCGAAGCGATGATGGCGTCGATGCTGTCGGCGGTGGATCCGGGCGATGAAGTGATCGTCTTCGAGCCGTTCTACGAAAATTATGGGCCGGACGCGGTCCTCGCCGGCGCCGAGCCGAAATACGTCCGGTTGCGCGAGCCCGAGTGGCGCTTCGATCCCGACGAGCTGAAGGCGGCGTTCACGAACCGCACGCGCGCGATCGTCATCAACTCGCCGAATAACCCGACCGGCAAAGTGTTCACGCGCGACGAGCTGCAGCTGATCGCGGAGCTCTGCCAGCGGTGGGACGTGCTCGCCATCTCCGATGAAATCTACGAGCGCATCGTCTTTGGCGGCTCCGCGCACGTGCCGATGGCGTCGCTCCCGGGCATGGCGGATCGCACCATCACCACCGGCGGCCTGTCGAAGACCTACAGCGTCACGGGCTGGCGCATCGGCTGGGCCATCGCTCCGGCGGCCCTGACCGGCGGCATCCGCAAGATGCACGATTACCTGACGGTGGCGGCGCCGACGCCGTTTCACGACGCCGGCGTGGCCGCGCTGTCGCTGCCGGAGGCGTTCTATACGCAGCTCGCGCAGGACTACGAAACCAAGCGCGACCTGATGATGGAGATTCTCGGCCGGCACGGTTTCACCGCCTACCAGCCCGGCGGCGCGTATTACGTGATGGCCGACGTCAGCCGGTTCGGATTTTCGTCCGACTCGGAGTTCGCGCAATATCTCGTCAAGGACATCGGCGTCGCGACCGTGCCGGGCAGCAGCTTTTACATCGATCCCGCGGCGGCCCCGCAGACCGTGCGCTTCTGCTTCTCGAAGCGCGACGAGACGCTGCAGGAAGCCGATCGGCGGCTGGCGCGGCTCACTATGACCTCAGCCGGTAGAGCCTGATCCCGTCTTCGACGGTCTCGAGCTCGAGGGTGCTGATCGTGTCGATCGCGTCCAGCGCCTTCCGTCCATAACGCCGTTCGAACGCCTGCGCATGCACGAACACGTGCGTGACCTGCGCGACCTTCAGCTCCGCCAACGCCGCCTCGCTCGGAAATGAATTGAGCGCGCGGCCGCGCTTCTCGAACGATTCCGGATGGAAGCTGCTGTAGCCGTTCAGCAGCGGCTTGAAGTAGCGCGTGTTGGCGAGCACGTACGGACCGTTCAGGCTGACGTTGGCGCCGGAATAGAAGGGGAATTCCGCGACGACGACGCCGGCTTGCCCCGCCAGGCGATCGTAGATGCGCGGGATCTGGTAGACCGGGGTGTAACCGACCGGCGTGCGGATCGCCTCAATGGTGACGAGCACGGCGATCGCCGCCAACACGACTCGCATGCGGGCCCATCGCCGGCGTTCGATCGCCGCCACGCCGAATCCTGCCAGGATGGCGATCGCCGCGAGCGCGAGCCACCCCCACCGCGCCCCATTACGAAGACCGCTCAGTAGTGGCAGAAATTGATGCAGGAACGCATATCCCGGCAGGGATGTCCCGAACGAGAAGGCGACCCCCAGCACACCGATCGCCAGCGTCATGTTGATTCTTGGGGTCAGACCCCGCTTTTCAACATCGGGAACCATCAGCGCGATCAGGGCGAGTGCGAGGGCAGTGAACCCAGGGAACAGAGCAGTTCGCCCCTCATATAACCTGTGGCTCCACCACGCGAAGTGCATCCGGCCGCCGGTGACGAGATAGTCACGCCAGCCGGCGTTGTACTGCGTGACATCGCTGGCCTGGCGCGCCAGCCCCTGATCGCGGCTGACCTCGTAGTACGGCCACAAAAACGGGGCGAGCGCGATGGCGCTGATCGCGCCGGCGATCAGCAGCTCCGGGCGCGGCTTCTTCTGCTGATCCACCACCTCGCGCCACCTGACCACGGCGGCAATCACGAGCGCGTAGGTCATGAAGACCAGCAGGTAATTGCTGCACAGCGCCTGGAGCACGAAGGCCGCGGCCAGCAGGACCCCGTCACGAGCCTTGCGATCGACGAGCACCCGATCGAAGGCGTAGAGCATCAGCGGGAAAAACTCGACGTGCTGCGCCTGCAGGTGCACGAACCGAATCAGCACGTGCGCATTGAAGGCGTAGATGAGCCCCGCGATGATGCCGGCCCACTCGCTGCCGGTCCATCGCCGCATCAGGAGATACATAGACCAGCCCGAGAGTGCGAGCCCCGCGATGATCAGCAGGTTGTAGACCGTCACCGGCGACACGCCGGCCCAGAGCAGCGGCGCGCCCATCACCGCGGGCACGAACATGTGCTCCGAGAAAGCGAGCGAGTGTTGCTCGGGATGGAGGATCGGCGCTTCGAACAGGCTCAGCGGCTGCCGCGGCAGGGCATGGGCCACCCACGCCACGATCCACGTGTTGAGCTCGGCGTCGTGGTTGTCGAGGCGCGCGAGGCCTGCCGGGTTACTCGCCAGTGGCCACGAGTGCACCACCGCCATCGCCAGGAAGAAGGCTAGCGCGGCCAGGCGACTATTTCGTAGAGCCACACATTGCCGTCCTTCTCGAGCGGCCGCAGGTAACCGGCGTAGTCGACGTCCAGCCGGCGGATCAGATCCGTCCGATCGTCGGGCGCCATCAGATCGAGGTGGAACACCGCATAGCGCGCCTGCATCGGCTCCAGGATCGCAAACGATTCCCGGCTCGGAAACCGCGCCAGCACGGGAGCGTTGTCGCGAAAATCCTGCGGGATGTGGTCGCTGTAACCGTTGATGAGCGGCTGCCAGTGGGCGGTCGATGCCAGCATGTACTCGGCATGCCGGTGAAAATCGATGCTCGCCGCCCAATACGGAAGCTCGATCACCGGCGCCTTCGGCAGCGACGCCAGTAGCCGATACGCATTGGGAAGCGGCGGCGCCTCGCGCATCCGCAACGGCGCTCGATACAGATCGGCCACGACCAGCGCGAACAGGATCGCAAACGCGGTGTTGACGGCCTTCCGCCGCATCAACACGATCAACGCCGGCGCGGCGAGCACGACCAGGCACAGCGTGACGACGATGCCGGCGCGTGACGGCGCCCGCAGGAACGAAAAGACCGGCACCGTGTAATAGAGCAGTGTGTAGAGCCACGCTGTGGGTCCGAGCGTGACCCAGAAGGTGAAGGCCGCGAGCCCGATGTAATAGCGCGATTCAT
>JAYWEJ010000305.1:0-2966 GCA_043779345.1 Acidimicrobiia bacterium
GGTGGCACACCCGCGGCCGGCGTGTCGTCTATTGCGCTCAGAGTCCTGCGGCCGCGCTGCTTGAGATCCTGGTCCACTTTGAGATCGACATTCAGGACCTGCCGCTTCGGTACCGCCTGTTGAAGATCGAAGCGCCTGATAATGTGCGCATCGAGCGCGTTACGGCCGACCAAATGCCAGCGGACTGGCTGGACAGGCCCCAGCTGACGAGCGCGCTTGGTGACGACTGGCTCATCAGAGGTTCCGCGGCACTCTTGAGCGTACCGTCGGCGATCGTTCCCGAGACGGTCAATGTCCTGTTGAACCCCGCTCACTACGACGCCACGCGCATCGCGATCGTCCAGACGGGCGACCACACGATCGATCCTCGATTGCTCAAATAGCTGGTATCCCCGCCGGCGTTCTCTGCCTTCTGTGGCCTTGGTAGAAACAATCAGTGCCTAATCTGTGGATCAAAAAGGCAAGCGACCTTCAGTCTCTTCTTCGGCCGTCTGTGGCCGATCGCGATCAAAATTGTGAGCGCTGACGCCTAGTAAGCGAACCGGCCGGTGGCCGGCTTCGGTCTTCTCGAGCAGCTTGATCGCCCGCATCGCGATGTTGTCGGCGTCGTTGGTGTAATCAGGTGTGCTCTGGCTTCGCGTGATCGTCGTGAAATCCGAGTAACGGACCTTGATCGTCACCGTGCGTGCCTGGATCGACCTCTTTACGAGCCACTCGGCGACGCCGCGGGCGAGCTGATCGATCTCGCGTTTCACAGCCTCGAGCGATTCGATATCGGTGGCGTAGGTCTCTTCGGATCCGGCCGACTTTGCCGGCCGGTTCGGCTCGACCGGGCGATCGTCGCGGCCGTGGGCGAGCTCGAGCAGCCACTCGGCGAGCGTGCCGACGATCCCGGTCAGCTCCTCGACGGTCCTGGTGCGGACGTCGACGAGCTTCTCGATGCCGCGCTCGCGCAGCCGCGCCGCCGTCACCGGTCCGACGCCCCACAACGCATCGACCGGCAGGCCCTGCAGAAATGATTCGATGCGCTCCGGCGCGACGACGGTCAGGCCGTCGGGCTTTCGCCAGCCTGACGCGATCTTCGCCAGGAACTTATTGGGCGCAACGCCGGCGCTTGCGGTCAGGCCGGTCACCTCCGTGATCCGTTCCTTGATCCGGCGGGCCACGTTGACGCCGAGCGGCTCGTTGAAGCTGTTCTCGGTGACGTCCAGATACGCTTCGTCCAGCGACAGGCCCTCGACGAGCGGCGTCACCTCCTTGAAGATCGTAAAAACCTGCTGCGACACGGCCTTGTATTTCTGGAAGTCCGGATGGACGATCACCAGAGAAGGGCAGAGCCGGACCGCGCGCGACATCGGGATCGCCGATCGCACGCCGAACTTGCGCGCTTCGTAGCTCGCCGCCGCCACGACACCTCGAACGGTCGGATCGCCGCCAACCGCGACCGGCTTGCCCCGCAGCGACGGATTGTCGCGCTGTTCGACGGACGCATAGAACGCGTCCATGTCGATATGCAGTATCCTCTTCACATCCCTGTCGAGCCGAAGCCTCCACGCGTCGGGACCCGCATCTCATCGACCTCTTCCCATTCCACGCGCGGGCACGGCAGCACGATCCCTTGCGCCAGCCGATCCCCGCGCGCCACGTTCACGGGCGCGTCGGTGATGTTGAGCACCTGGATCTTGATCTCGTCGTCCGGGCCGCAATAATCGGAATCGACGATGCCGACGCCGTTGGCGACCATCAGGCCGCGCTTCAAGGGCGTGCTGCTCCGGGCGAATATCCCGAGAAAATGTCCGTCCGGCACGCCGATCACCAACCCCGTCCCTACCAGGCGGATGCCGTGGGGCGGGATTTCGACGTCGGCCGCGGCGGCCAGGTCGAAACCGGCGGCGCCGCCGGTGGCGGGCTCGGGCAGACCAACGGCGGATTTCAATCGTTTAATCTTCAGTCGCATCGCCGAATAGTATGCTTTGAAGCCGAGGAGATCGCATGATTCGCCGCTATCTGTTTGCCGTCGCCCTGTCGGTCCTGACGCTCGTGGCCGTGCCGTTTGCGCAAATCGCCGCGCCGCAAACGGCGATTCCGCCGGAACTGGCGCTCGATCGCACGCTGCCGGTCGATCCGGCCGTGAAGACCGGGCGGCTGCCGAACGGCCTCCGCTATTTCATCCGGCAGAACGCGCGGCCCGCCAATCGCGTCGCGATGCGCCTTGCCGTCAACGCCGGCGCGATCCAGGAGGATCCGAACCAGCGCGGTCTCGCGCACTTCCTCGAGCACATGGCATTTAACGGCACCGAGCACTTCAAGCCCGGCGAGTTGGTGTCGTTCCTCGAGTCGATCGGCGCGCGCTTCGGCCCGCACGTCAACGCGTCGACGTCCTTTGACGAAACCATCTACATGCTCGAGATTCCGACCGATCGGCCGGGCTACGTCGATCGCGGCATGACGGTGCTCCAGGACTTCGCCACCGGCATCTCCTTCCTGCCGGCGGAAGTCGAGAAAGAGCGTGGCGTCGTCCTCGAAGAATGGCGCGGACGCCTCGGCGCGCAGTCGCGCCTGACCGACAAGCAACTGCCGGTGATTTTCCAGGGATCGCGCTACGCCGAGCGACTGCCGATCGGCCTGCCGGAAATCCTGAAGAACGCGCCGCGCGAGCGCCTGATCGAGTTCTATCAGAAGTGGTATCGCCCCGATCAGATGGCGGTGGTGGTGGTCGGCGACATTGCGGTCGCCGAGGCCGAGAAGATGGTGATCGCGCACTTCGGCGCCATCCCGGCCGCGAAGGGCGCGCCGGCAAGCGTCGATACCAGCGTGCCGCCGCACAAGGACACGCTGATCAACATGTCCACCGACCCTGAAGCGCAGGGCTGGTCGGTGTCGGTGGCGTTCAAGGGCCAGGCCGAGCACGACACCACGGTGCGCGGCTACCGTAAGTCGCTCGTCGAAAATCTCGTCTCGCAGAT
>JAYWEJ010000306.1:0-2960 GCA_043779345.1 Acidimicrobiia bacterium
CTCGACACCGAGGTCCTCACTGCCCGCGTCCGCGACTATTCGCCGGCGATGCTCGATACGCTGCTGGGCGCCGGCGAAGTGTCGTGGACCGGCGTCGAGCCGCTCGGCGATCGCGACGGCCGCATCGCGCTCTACCTCACCGATGACCTGACGAAGCTGTTGCCTCCGGAGGCGCTCGGCGGACGCCGCACCGAAGGATTGAGCGGCCGCGAGACGCCGATCGTCGCGTTTCTCCATCGCAACGGCGCGTCGTTCTTCGGTCCGCTTCACGAAGCCGCCGGCGGCGGCTTCCCGCAGGAGACCGTCGACGCGATCTGGGATCTCGTCTGGAAGGGCCTGCTCACGAACGACACGCTGCACGCGTTGCGCGCCTATTCTTCGCCGCCCGAACGCACGCGGCGGCCTGGCCGGGGCACGACGTTTCGATCGCGCCGCCTGATTCCTCCGTCCGCCGAAGGGCGATGGACACTGGTCCCGACTCCCGCAGCGTCACCGACGACGTGGGCGGCGGCGATGGCGAATCAGCTGCTGGTGCGCCACGGCGTGGTGACGCGCGACGTCACGGCGATCGAACAACTGCCGGGCGGCTTTTCCGCGCTCTACCCCGTCCTGCGCCGGCTCGAAGAAACGGGACGCATCCGGCGCGGCTACTTTGTCGCCGGCCTCGGCGCCGCGCAGTTCGCGCAGCCTGGCGCCGTCGATCTGCTGCGCGACATGCGCGAGGAGCGCGATGAGGTCGTGACCGTCACGTTATCGGCGACCGATCCGGCGAATCCCTACGGCGTGCTGATTCCCTGGCCCCTTCGACTCGACAAGGCTGGCCAGGAGCCAGCCTCGTCTCGCTCAGGGCAAGCGACCCGCACCGCCGGCGCCCGCGTGGTCATCGTCAACGGCCGCGCGGCGGCGTGGATTGGCCGCGGCGATCGCCAGTTGATCGTCTGCGTGCCCGATGACGAGCCTGAACGATCGCGAATCGGCCGCGCCATGGCGCGCGAGCTGGTGGCGATCGCGCAACGCGCGCCTGACGGTCGGCGCGGCTGGCTGGTCGAGGAGATCAACGGGAAACCGGCGGTTGAGAATCCGGCGAGTCAATTCCTGCTCCAGGCCGGCTTCACGTCAACCGCAATGGGGCTGCAGCTGCGCGTGGCGCGGCGGCCGTTGAAGCTGCAAGGCGAAGACGACGAAGAAGGCGATGCCTGAGGGCGATACGATGTTTCGCGCCGCGCAGTCGCTGCACCGCGTCCTGGCCGGCCACCCGGTCACGCGATTCGAGACCGCGTATGCGCATCTCGATCGCGTCGACGTCGACACGCCGATCGCCGGCCGCGTCATCGAGAAGTGCCACTCCGCCGGCAAGCACCTGTTGATGGTGTTCAGCGGCGACCTGATCCTGCGCACGCACATGCGCATGAACGGGTCGTGGCACCTCTATCGTCATGGCGAGCGGTGGTGGCGCGGCGAGCAGATGATGCGCATTCGCATCGACACCGCTGACTGGGTCGCGGTCGCATTCAACGTGCCGGTCGCCGAGTTCGTCACCTCGAAGCAACTGGCGACGCGCGATCCGGTCGCGCAGCTCGGGCCCGACCTGCTCGGTGAGAGCTTCGATCGCGACGACGCCATCCGCCGCATCGTCGCCAGCGGCCATCGCGCGATCGCGCAGACGTTGCTCGATCAGCGGATTCTCGCCGGCATCGGCAACGTCTACAAATCCGAGGTGCTGTTCATGTCGGCCGTGCATCCCGAGACGTCGTCAAGCGCCGTGCCCCTGGCGACGCTCGAGCGGATGATGGACATCGCCCGCGGCGTCCTCCGCGACAACGTCGTCGCCGGCTCGTCGCCGCGCATCCAGACCTACCGCAACCTGCGGCAGTCCAATCCCGCGAGCGAGCACGACGAGAGTCTCTGGGTCTACGGCCGCCGCGGCAAGCCGTGCAGAAAATGCGGCACGCCGATCGAAATGAAGAAGATGGGGCTGGAAGCGCGCACCACGTATTGGTGCCCTCAGTGCCAAAAAGGGGTCAGACCCTGATTCCTAGCAAAATGCGCGCTTGGGGACAGATCTCAGCAGTCCCGGAAGAAAAACGGACCGGTCCCAATTCAGCAAATTGCTAAGGATCAGGACCTGACCCCAAAATGCGCTGCGGATGCGAGTAGATGTTGAAGCGGGGGGCCGCGGACGAAGCCGCAGAGCGTAATGTTTGACTCGGTCGCCAGGTCGATCGCGAGGCTCGACGGCGCGGAGACGGCGGCGATGAAAGGGATGCCGGCGAGCAGCGCCTTCTGAACCAACTCGAACGAGGTCCGGCCCGAGACCAGCAGGATCGACGTAGCGAGCGGATCTCTTGCCTCCAACAGCGTCCGGCCGACAATCTTGTCCACGGCGTTGTGACGCCAGGTGCGTCGGCCACTCAGCTGATTCCACGCCAGGCGATGTAGGATAAATCGATGGCCGCCACGTATTCTTTCGACGTTACGTCGAACATCGAGATGCCCGAAGTCGACAACGCCGTCAACCAGGCCCGCAAGGAGATCGGCCAGCGCTTCGACTTCAAGGGCTCGGCCGCCGCGATCGATCTCGATCAGAAAGCCAACACGTTGACGCTGACCGCCGAGGACAACTTCAAGCTCGAATCGGTCTGGGAGGTCCTGCAGACGCGCCTGATCAAGCGCAACGTGCCGGTCAAGAACCTGAAGCGCGGCGACATCGAGCCGGCCGCCGGCAGCACCGTCAAGCAGGTGATTACGCTTCAGCAAGGGATCCCGACCGACGCCGCCAAGGACATCGTCAAGTACTTGAAGGAGGCGAAGCTGAAGAAAGTGCAGGCCTCGATCCAGGGCGAGCAGCTGCGCATTAGCTCGCCGTCGAAAGATGATTTACAGGACGCGATGCAGGCGCTTCGCGCCAAGGACTTCGGGGTCGCGCTCCAGTTTGGGAACTACCGCTAGACCGGCCGGAG
>JAYWEJ010000307.1:0-6978 GCA_043779345.1 Acidimicrobiia bacterium
CATGATGGCGCTGAGCGCCATCCGTGACTCGACGATCAGCAGCACCGATCCGTAGAGCATGAACAGCGTGCCGACGAGGCCGAGCAGGACGGCGATCCAGGTGAAGTTGCGAGCCGCCGCCGAAAAAATCGCGATCGCGACCGTCGTCGCGACGAAAGTGCCGAGCGCGGTGTAGTAGGCGGCCATCGCCCGCTGGATCAATCGGGCGCGCGAGGTCTGGCGATCGAGCTGCGTGAAGATCAGCGCGCGCCGCTCTTCGAACATCTCGTCTTTCTCCGGATGCGCAACCAGCTCCTGAAAGCGGTCGGAGAGGATACGCGTGCGATCGATCACCCGCCCAAGGCGCGTGCTGGTCGAAAAAATCAGCGCGCCACACGCGGAAATCAGGACGGCCGGCGTAATCATCCCCGTCAGAATCGCGAGCGCGTTCTGTGGCGAATCAAGCCGTGCCAACCAGTCCATCGGCGCAGTGTACTATGCCGCCTATGCAGGCGATTCTCGCGCGTCAATTCGGCGGTCCCGAAGTGCTCAAGCTCGAAGAGGTGCCGGATCCGGCGGCCGCCGCCGGTCAATTGCGCGTCCGCGTCCACGCCGTCGGCGTCAATCCGTACGACACCTACATGCGCGCGGGCGCCTACGCGATCAAACCCGATCTGCCCTACACGCCGGGGGCCGATGCGGCCGGCGTCATCGATCAAGTCGGCGCCGGCGTGCCGGGATGGCAGACGGGCGATCGCGTCTACGTCAGCGGCACGGTGCTCGGAAAAGCGCACGGTGCCTACGCGCAGTTCGCGGTCTGCACGCCCGAGCAGGTGCATCGGCTGCCGGACCGCATTTCGTTCACGCAAGGCGCGGGACTGTTCGTACCCTACGTGACGGCCTGGCGCGCCCTCTTCGGCAGGGCCAATACGCGCGCCGGCGACACGGTGCTGATCCACGGCGCGAGCGGCGGCGTCGGCGTCGCCGCCACGCAACTTGCCGTGTCGGCCGGGGCGCTCGTGATTGGCACCGCCGGCACCGCCGACGGTGTCGCCGTCGTCACGGCGCAGGGCGCCCGCCACGCCGTCAATCACAAGACGCCCGGCTATCTCGATCAGATCACCACGCTCACCAGCGGCCGCGGCCCCGACGTGATTCTCGAGATGCTCGCCAACGTCAATCTCGATCACGACCTGACGGTGGTGGCGCCGGGCGGCCGCATCGTGGTGATCGGCAACCGTGGCCGCGTCGAGATCGACGCGCGCAAGATCATGTTTAAGGATGTGTCGGTGTTCGGCCTCGCGCTGTGGGGCATTCCGGCAGACGAGATCCGCCGCGCGCACGACGCGATTATCGCGGGCCTGGAGAGCGGCGCGCTGAATCCGGTGGTGGGGACGGAGCTGCCACTGAAGGAAGCGGCGCGGGCCCATCAGCAGGTGATGGAGCCCGGCGCGCGGGGAAAGATCGTGCTGATTCCGTAGTCAGCGCTTCGCCAGCTCTTCGTCGATGATTGTCTTGAAGTTCTCGAACGGCACCGCGCCGATCAGCGCGCGGCCGTTGACGTACAGACTCGGCGTCGAGTTCACGCCCATCTTTTCGCCGAGCGCCATGTCGCTGCGGACGGCCGCCGCCCACCTGCCGGAATCCAGGCATTGATCGAACGTCGCGCCGTCGAGGCCGATGGCGCGCGCGGTCTGCTTGAGCGCGGGCACGTCGAGCGCGCGCTGGTTGGCGAACATCGCGTCGTGCATTTCCCAGTACTTCTTCTGGTCGCCCGCGCAACGCGCTGCTTCGTGGGCCTTCGGCGCCTGCGGATGATTCGGCAGCGGGAAATCCTTGAACACGATCTTTACCTTATCGCCGTAGGTCTCGCGGACCTTCGCGAGCGTCGGATTGACGCGCGAGCAGAACGGGCACTGGTAGTCGGAAAACTCGACGATGGTGATCGGCGCGGCGGGATTGCCGCGGGTCGGATCGTCCGCGGCCGTCGGGACGACGTAGCGCGGCGGATCGAGGAGGACCTTCACGCCGGCGCCGCTCTTCGCCTTCAACTCGTCCACCAGCATGGCGCGCGCCTGCTGCTCGCGGCGCGCTTCTAAGTACGGCTTGATCTCGACGCGCAGCTGATCGAGCGTGCGCCCCTGGGCGCGGCCCTTGTTCTGTTCGTAGAACTGCGTGATCTCCGCCTCGGTGACCGCGGGCAGGCGCTTCGCGCTGTCCTGGGCGAGGAACGCGTCAACCGGCTGCGCCGCGGCCTTCGCGGCGTTCGCGATCAACTGATCGCCGACGATCACGTCGATCATGTTGCGGCGGTTCTGGTACATCGCCTGGACGAGCCGCGAGCGCTCGGCCGAGTCGTACTCCTCCCACTTGGCGTCGACGTCCTTCAACGTAATCGGCTTGCCGGCAACTTCGGCCACAACCTGGTCGGGATTCGACGGCGCCGACGCCACCTGGGCCGCGGCGGTCGGTTCCTTCGAACACGCGCCGGAAAATGTCATGGCCGCGAGCAGGAAAGCACCCGCCCAAATCGGGGGTTGACGTCTCATTCAGAGAGCTTATCATCCGCCCCTGCGACGGCGCCCGGGGCAGGCCCTTCGACTTCGCTCAGGGCGAGCGGCGTGTAGCCGGCGCAGCGTAAGACCGGCAATGGCGGGTATTTACGGTATTCGGGATTCGTAAGCGACAAACGGCACATGTAAAACGCCGAGCGCTCGCCCTTCACAATACGGCAGTGCTGACAGTTGCTGCAGAGGCCGATCGCCGGGTCTTTCCCATTCGACTCGCTTCGCTCGCTCAGGGCAGGCACCCCGCACAAGGGTACAACCTTTGCTAAAGTTGGGGTGTCATGTTCAGGATGTCCTCGTTCGTGTGCGGTATCGCCCTGCTCGCGGGTTCGCTGGTGCTGGCCCACCAGGACCAGCCGATCTTCAAGTCCAACGTCCGCACGGTACCGATCTACGCCACCGTCGTCGACGCGAACGGGCGGCTGGCGCCGGAGCTCGAGCAGTCGGACTTCACCGTCCTGGACAACGGCAAGCCAGCCGAGGTGTCGCTGTTCTCGAACGAATCGCAACCGTTCACGGCGGTGGTGATGCTCGACACCAGCGCGAGCATGACGGCGAACCTCAAGCTGCTCAACCGCGCCGCCGAACAGTTCCTGCTGCGCCTGCTGCCGGTCGATCGCGCGCAGGTCGGCGCGTTCAACGACAAGATCCAGTTGAGCGGCACGTTCACGAACAATCGCGACGAGTTGATCGGCGCGCTGAACGACTTGTATTTCGGCAACCCGACGCGCCTCAACGACGGCATTGCCGCGGGTCTCGACGCGCTGCAGGGCATCGACGGCCGCCGCGTCGTGCTGGTCTTCACCGACGGCGAAGACACCTCGAGCCGCATCGGGTTCAAGACCGTGCTCGAGCGCGCGCGCGACGAAGAAGTGATGGTCTATTCGATCGGGCTGGAGTCCGAATACTTCAACGGCATGCGCGTCGTCCGATCGCGCCCCTCACGCGACCTGCGCAAGATTGCGGATGAGACCGGCGGCGGCTATTTCGAGCTGGAGAAGACGGCCGACCTCGCGCCCACGTTCACGCGCGTCGCGCAGGAATTGCGAAGCCAGTACCTGATCGGGTTTGCCCCCACCTCGCTCGACGGCAAGGTGCACAAGCTCGAAGTGAAGGTGACGAGGCCGGGGATGACGGTGCGGGCGCGCAGGAGCTATCTTGCGGCGCCCGACAAACCGAGCCACTGATCCACGATCCACCGATTACAACCCACATTGGGTTTGAGAATCGGTGGACCGCTTTTAATCAGCGGCCGAAGCTAACTGCCAGGATGGCGACCACCAGCAATACGCCGGTCACCGCTTCAATCGTGCTCGAGAAATTCCACTCATACAAACGAAACATATAAAGCCTCCGCCCCGCCGGAGGCGGGGCAATTAAATGCTGTCACTAGCGAGGGCGAAGCGGAGTTGAGAATCCGGCGGGCGAAGCCCTCGCTAGGTGTTACGGCGGCGTTAGCGCATTAGTTCCAGCAAGGCATTCCAGTCGGTTTTGCGGAGCAGATCCGCAATCAGCACGTCGTTGCCGCGGAGGCGAATCACCATCGAGGGCGCCGTCGCGGTGGCAACTACCCCGAAATGGTGATCGGCGTGCTTCTGCACCGCCGGCGCTGCCACTCGTCCCAGGAACACCACCGTCTGCGCCTCCGCATAGCGCTCGACGTTCGTGCCCGGATCGCGATAGGTGTTCGACGGCATGGCGATCACCGCCACCGCGCCGGGAATCGACACCGTTGTTGACGGCGCGGGTTGAATGGACGATTCAACATCGAGCTTGAATGACGGCTCGTCGATGGCGACGTCGATGGTGACGTGGGAGTCGGCGTCGATCTTCGCGCCGGCGACGCCTTCATCGGAGAGCGTGACGCCGTCGACCTCCTGGGACCTGCCGGTGCGCCTGGCCTCGGAGACGGCGCGATCGTACTGCAGCGCCGCGCGAAGCTGCGCCGCCTGGATGTTGTTCTCGATCTGCGCCATGGCGCGGTTGGCGCGCAGCTGATTGACTTCGTTGAGCGGATTCGCGATCACCTCGATCGATCGATCGCCGGGCTGCAGCGGCCGGACCATCCACAACGCGTCGGTGTTGCCGTTCGCCGGTACCGAGCCCTCGACATCGGTGGCCGGAAACGGCAGCGCCGGACCCATCGCCGAACGCACGGCGGTCATCATGCGATCACTTGGAACGCTCTGAACGAATGCGGTGAGCAGCAAGAGTGCCAGCGCAGTCTTCATGCGGTGTCCTTCCAGAACTGCGCCAGCAGGTTGGTTGCGACCTTCGCTCGATACTCACCCGTCGACCTGACATCGTCAATCGGCGCGATCTCGGTGAGGAGCGCGGCTTGCGCGGCGGCAACCGATCCGCCGCCCGACAAGATGGCGCCCGCTTTTCTCGCCACCACCACCGTCGGCGCGACCGATCCGAATGCGATCCGCACGTCGGCGCCGCGCACCGCAGCCATCATGATCTTCGAAATCGCCTGCGCGCGGCGGGTGCCGACTTTCCGCCACCACTGCGTCCCTGAGATACGGGGGATCTCGATCGCGACAATCAGCTCGTCGGGTTGCCGCACGCTCTTGCGATAGCCCGTGTAGTAGCTCTCGAACGCGACGGTTCGCGTCGCCTGTTGGTTGCGCAGGACGATGCGTGCGTTCGCGGCGGCCAGGACCGGCAGCGTGTCGCCGGCCGGTGAGGCATTGGCGACGTTGCCGCCGAGCGTGCCGCGGTTCTGAATCTGCGCGCCACCGATCTCGCGCGACGCGGCCACCAGCATCGGCACCCGCTTCTGCGCGATCTTCGACTCGATGATCTCGGTGTAGGTCGAGAGCGCACCGATGCGCAAGACATCCTTCTCGACGCTGATGCCGTGCAGTTCCTTCAACCTCCACAGATCGATAAATCTCTTCTGGGTTATGGTCCCGAACTGCAAGCCGACGTAGACGTCGGTACAACCGGCGATCGGCATCAGCGTGGGGTCACTCGCCATCAGGGACAACGCCGCTGTCAGCGAGCGCGGCCGCACCAGCGACATCGCACTAAAGACGGCCGGCACGGCTCGACTTTCTGCGAGGGGTCTTCAAGGCGGACTCAACCGATCGAAAGATCGCCGGATAGCCGGTGCAGCGGCACAGGTTGCCCGCGAGCGCGACCTTGATCTCATCGAGCGAGGCGCCGTTCTCGAGTGGCGTCGCCGCGAGGATCATTCCGGGAGTGCAAATGCCGCACTGCGCGCCGCCATGCACGACGAACGCGTTCTGCAGCGCCTTGCCGGTTTTTGTCGCGGTGGCGCCCTCGATCGTGATCACCCGGCAGCCTTCCGCATGCGCGACGGGGACGATGCACGAATCCACGGCGACACCGTCGATCAACACGGTGCACGCGCCGCACTCGCCTTCGCCGCAGCCTTCCTTGGTGCCGGGCAGATCGCAGACTTCGCGCAGAACGTCGAGCAGCCGCGCCATCGGCGGCGCTGCCACGCCGGTTTTCTTCCCGTTCAGCGTGAAGCGCACAGGGCCTCCATGATGCGCTCGGGGGTGGCGGGGATGCGGCGGAGGTCCACGCCGGCGTGGCGCAGCGCGTTGACGATCGCGGGGGCGGCGCCGTCGACGGGGAGTTCGCCCACGCCCTTGGCGCCGAACGGCCCGTGCCGGTAGGGGCGCTCGAGGATGACGGTCTCGATCGGCGGCGTGTCGATCGTCGTCGGGATGATGTAGTTCGTCATCGAGGCGTTCGCCATCCGGCCGTCGCGGAGAATCGCCTCTTCAAGAAGGGCGTAGCCGATTCCCTGGGCCGCGCCGCCTTCGACCTGCCCGGCGGCGAGGACGGGGTGGATCGCTTTGCCGATTTCGACGACCGCGGTGAATTTTGTCAGCCGTGCCTCATAGGTATCCGGATCGAGCTCGAGCTCGGCGACTTCGCACCCCCACCCGAACGTGCCGTACGCGTCGCCGCGGTACGTCTCGTCGCTCCAGACGATGTCGGGCGGGTGCTCGTACGACCGCGTTACCACGAGAGGGCCGTTGCGTTTCAGGTACTCGCGCGGCGTCAGCCGGCCGAGCTTCGCCTTGAGCTCTTTCGCGCACGCCTGCAGAATCCCGCCCACGATCATGCACGTCCGCGACGCGACCGTCGGCCCGCTGTCGGGGACGCGCGCCGTGTCCACATCCGCGACCTCGATCGCCTCGTACGGCCAGCCCAGCTCCTCGGCGACGATCTGCGCGTGCGTCGTGCGCTGCCCCTGCCCCATCTCGGTCGTCCCCGTCAGGATCCGGGCCCCGCGCTCGGTCAGCTCGAGCGCCGCCTTCGAGGCGAGCTTCACCTCGCCCGACCCCGTGAACCCGGCGCCGTGATAGAAGAGCGCCAGCCCGATCCCGCGCCCGGTCCCTTTCCACTTCTTGCGCTTCTCCTTGAAGCGTGTCTGTTTCACCGCCTCGCG
>JAYWEJ010000308.1:0-2943 GCA_043779345.1 Acidimicrobiia bacterium
GCGGCTAACTTCAGCAGCGTTTCGCGCCGATACACATATAGCCCCACATGCGCACGGGCTATGGACGGCACAGACGCTGCCAGCTTGTCCCCCGTAGCGCGAAGCGCGGAGGGGGAGGCGACAGAAAGCCCAGAAGCGGGGATCGGGGCACGAGAGAAATACAGGGCGTCACCGGCCAGGTTGGTGACGACCTTCACGACGTGAGGACTATTGAACTCTTCGAGACTCTTGAACGGGCGGCTGAGCGTGCTCATCTCGACCGACGCGTCGGCGAGGAGCGGCGCGATGGCGGCGTCGATCGTTTCGGGTTCGATCAGCGGCTCGTCGCCCTGCACGTTGACGACGGCGCGGCAGGGCAGCCCGCTGACGGCTTCGGCAATGCGATCGGTGCCGCTGACGTGGCCGGCGCGCGTCATCAACGCGGCGCCGCCGAACGCTCGCACAGCCTGGGCGATGCGCTCGTCATCGGTCGCGACCAGCACCGCGTGCACGCGCGACGCCGCGGTGACGCGCCGATACACGTGCTCGATCATCGGCTTGCCGGCAATGTTCGCGAGAATTTTTCCGGGGAGACGGGTGGAGTGGAACCTCGCGGGGATGACGGCGAGGACCGACGATTCAGTCAGCGTAAATGGCAGACGCTCGACCGAATTGGGGTGCACGACGAATCATACCACAGCGGATTGCGGTGATCGCCCGATCGCGCCGGTGTTTTCCCGAGTCCTGATTGCGTATGCTCTAGTCTTGGATTTGTAATGGCTGTCACCCTTACTGCTCGGTCCGTCGGACTGATGGTTGTCACGGCGCTGGCCTCGGGCTGGTTCGCCGCGTCGCTGACGCAGCAGCCCGCGACCGAACAATCAACGTCGCGCTCCGCCGCGCGGCGCTCCGCCGAAACCCGGGAAGTTCCGCGCGCCGACAAACTGCGCGAGAGATTGGCCGAACCGCCGCTCCCGAGCCGCGGCAGGAATCCGTTCGTCTACGGCACGCGAACGGCGGCCATTCGCGATCATCAACAGCACGGCGATGAAACCGCGGTCGCCGCCCCGGCGCCGATTCCGGCTGCGCCGCCGGCGCCGATCTTCAGATTGTCAGGAATCGCATCGAATACCGAGAACGGCGCCGCCGTGCTGACGGCGATCGTCATCGACAACGGCGCCATGGTCTTCGCGAAGGCGGGGGACAAGTTGTCGAACGGCTACAGCGTCGTCCGCGTCGATGAGATGTCGGTCACCATCGTCGACGCGTCCGGAATTACGCAGACGCTCAGACTGCCGTAGAGGCGCCTCAGACGCGAACCAACCACGCGTCTTTCACCGACTTCAACGCTCGAATCTCGTCCACGACGTTCTGGCCGATCTTCTTATCCGCCGGTTCGTCCACGTTGACGGCCGCCACCGCGCCGCCGGCGCTTCGTCCGAGCGCGAAGTTGGCGATGTTGACGTTCTGCTGGCCCAGGATCGTGCCGATCTGGCCGATCACGCCGGGCTGGTCGTTGTTCATGAACAGAATTGTCGTTCCCGGCAGCTGCGCGTCGATCGGGACGCCGTTGAGCAGCACCAGGCGCGGGCCGTATCCCGGCACCACGGTTCCTTCGACGTGGCGCTCGCCGGTGCTGGTCGTGAGCTTCAGCGACAGCAGGCTGCGGAACGTGCGGCCGCGCGTGCTCGATGACTCGGTCAACTCGATGCCGCGGGCCTTTGCGACCGTGCGCGCATTCACTTCGGTCACGGTGTCGTTGAGGATGGACTGGAACAGGCCGACCAGCGCCGAGTTCACGATCAGCGGATGGGTGCCGGAGGCCAGCTCGCCGTAATAGCGGACGCTCAGGCCTTCGATTCGCGCTTCGCCCATTTGACCAACCAGCGAGCCGAGCTGCTTGGCCAGTTCGACGTACGGCTGAATCTTCTGGAATTCCTCGGGCGGAATGGAAGGGAAGTTGACGGCGTTACGGATTACGCCCGTCTTCAGGAAGTCGCGCAAAGCCGACGCCGTCTCCACGCCGACCAGTTCCTGGCCTTCTTTCGTGGACGCCGCAATATGCGGGCTGGCGACGACCTGTGGCAGCTGCTGGAGCGCATGGTCGGTGGTCGGCTCGGACGTGAAGACGTCCAGCGCCGCGCCGCCGATATGGCCGCTCTTGATTGCCTCGACCAGCGCGGCCTCGTCAATCAGCTCACCGCGCGCGGTGTTAATGAGTTTCAGGCCCTTTTTGCACCTGGCCAACCGCTCGGCGTTGAACGTGTGCTTCGTTTGGGGCGTCGCCGGCATGTGGAGCGACAGGTAATCCGCGCGGGCGCAGAGATTGTCCATCGACACGAGCTCGATGTTGAGGTCGGCGGCGATATTCGCCGCGATGAACGGATCGTGCGCGATCACGGTCATCTCGAACGACTGGGCGCGGCGCGCCACTTCCTGGCCGATGCGTCCCAAACCCGCGAGCCCGAGCACCTTGCCGCGGACTTCCTCGCCCAGGAAGCTCTTCTTGTCCCACTTGCCCTGTTTCATCGAGGCGTCGGCGGCGGGAAGCTTGCGCGCCAGCGACAGGAGCTGCGCCATGGCGAGCTCGGCGACGCTGATGCTGTTGGCGCCGGGCGCGTTCATGACGACGATGCCGCGGGCGGTGGCGGCTTCGACGTTGACGTTGTCGACACCGGTGCCGGCGCGCGCGATTGCCTTGAGCTTTGTGCCGGCGGCAATGATGTCGGGCGTGACTTTCGTCGCGCTGCGCACCACGAGCGCGTCAGCTTCGGCGATGTCCTTGGACAATTCTTCGGGGGATCGACCTGATTTTGAATCGACGTTCCAACCTTCGGCTTTGAGGAGTTCGACGGCGGTTTTTGGAAGGTCGTCAGCGATAACGATAAGCATTTGAAGGGATCCTATGAGGCCCGTTCGTAGGACGTGCGGCGAACAGTCGCAGAACACACGTCGAACGAATAT